>NZ_NHPF01000049.1:0-44148 GCF_002252925.1 Halorubrum sp. Ea8 | reverse complement strand
CGACGCGGCCGCGTCGGTCGCGAGGTCGGTGTCGACGGCGACCCGCCAGCCGATCGCGGTGGACGCGGAGCCGCACCCGTTCTCCGACCAGTGGCCGTTCGTCCGCCGCGGGGTGCCGGCGCTCCAGCTTCACAGCGACTCCGGCGACCGCGGCCGCGGCTGGGGTCACACGCACGCGGACACGCGAGACAAGGTCGACGACCGGAACGTCCGGGAGCACGCGATGCTGACGGCGCTGCTCGTCTGCGAGTTCGCGGCCGCCGAGCGCGACGTGCCCCGGCTCGACCGCGAGGAACTCGTCGCCGAGTTCCGCGACGCCGACTTCGAGACGGGGATGCGCGCGGCCGACCTCTGGCCCGACGGCTGGGAGTAGCGCGCGTCAGTCGTGCGGTACGGAGGGAGTGACGGAGGGGGCTACGGCCCGCGCCCGGTCGGCACGGTCGGCGTCGTGCGCTTGTGAGCCGTGGCCCGGTGTCGGTCGAGAAGGTCGGCGACGGTCTCCTCGTCGACGTCGACGCCCCCCTCCTCGTCGACGTCAACGTCGTCCTCCTCGCCGTCCGACAGCCGCTCCGCGATCGCCGCGGCGCCGAGCCCGCGGTCGACGCCGAGCCGGAGCACGCGGTCGATGACCTCGTACGGGGCGCCCAGATCGTCGGCGTCGCGCTGTCCGGGGAGGAATCCCGCGGTCGGCGGCTTCTCGACGACGAACTCGGGGACGTCGAGCTCGGACGCGAGGGCGCGGACCTCGGTCTTGTACAGGTGCCCGATCGGGTGCACGTCCGCACCGCCGTCGCCGTGTTTCGTGAAGTAGCCGAGCAGCAGCTCGCTCCGGTTGGCCGTCCCGCAGACGAGGCGGTCCGTCGCGTTCGCGGCGAGGTACGCGAGCGTCATCCGGAGCCGAGCGACGGCGTTGCCGGACAGGACCGGTTCGTCGTGGAGATCGAAGCGGTCGGGCGCGACCGCCCCGAACTGCGCGAACAGCGAATGGAGGTGGACCGTGTCGTGATCGATCCCGAGCGCCTCGGCCAGTGCCTCGGCGTCGCGAGCGTGGTGCGCGCCGACCTTGTTACACGGGAGTATCAGCCCGTACACGCGGTCGGCGCCGAGCGCCTCGACGGCCAGCGCCGCGGTCACCGTGGAGTCGAGCCCGCCGCTCATGTTGACCACGACCCCCTCGGCACGGGCGGCCGCGACCCGCGACTCCAGGAACGAGCGGACCCGCTCGCGCTCGTCACCGGGGTCGCGGAGGCGACGGTCCCCGTCGCCGGTGACGTCGTCGGGAACGGACTCGCCGGCGTGCGGTCCGTCGGTCGCAGCCGTCTCGTCGCGAGCGTCCGACCGGACCGAACTCGCGGCGCGCCCGTCTAACGAGTCGCCCTCGAAGGCGGGAGACCCCCGATCACTCATCGTTCGGGCCTCCGGTCGTCCCCGTCGTCGCTCCGCGGTTCCACGGCGTGGCGCGGTCCGGGACCGCGGCTCGGCGGGGACCCGACCGCGGTCGACCGTCGGTTCGACGATTCATGTTCGGCTCCCGCTTCCGAACGGACGGGTAAATATCCACGGTGCCAACTATATAAGGTATTGTGAGAATTATCTCAGATACCAGTGTAAATACGGAATACTGATAAAGAAATTCGGAGTCATACAGCGAAAGATAGCTGATACGCAGATTGTGTCTCATATGGAGTAGCAGGAGTTCTGTTCTCTATGCATTTTGGCACTAATAACATATGTTTGTGGGATTACTCGGCGCTCAATTACTGTATCAAGAATATAAGGTGCGTAGAAGCAAACGTTTATCCATATCAATTTGTTGGATTCGTGTATGTCGACGATACAGCTCACGACGAGTCAGAAACGCGTCTTGACCGCGCTCGTGAACCTCGCGGAAAACGCCGATCTCCCGGTCTCCGGGGGTGACATCGCCGAGTCGATCGATCGCAAAGCCGGCACGGTCCGGAACCGGATGCAGAGCCTTCGGGACCTCCGGCTGGTCGAGGGCGTCCCGGGGCCCGACGGCGGGTACGTCCCCACCGACGGCGCCTACGAGACTCTCGGCGTCGAGCGGATGGACGACGCCGAGACCACGCCGGTCGCCGTCGACGGCGACCCGGTAGAGGGCGTGAACGTCGAGGAGATCGACCTCTCCAGCGTCGCCAATCCCGAACTCTGCCGCGCTGAGTTGGTGATCCGCGGTCCGGTCGGTCCCTTCGAGGCCGGCGATCACGTCACCGTCGGTCCGACGCCGGCCGCCGGGCTGCGCCTCTCGGGGACCGTCGACGCCACGAACGTCGACGGCAACACCCTCCTCCTGCGCGTCGACGGGATGGAGACCCCGTCCGCCGACGCCGCCGAGGTGAGCGCGGCCGACTAAGAGGCGTCGCCGTCGCGGCGCTCCGCGGACTCGACGCGGTCCCCCGACGCGATCCGGTCCCGGATCGCCCCCGTCGCGGCGGCGGCGTGACGGGCCGTCTGGTACCGCTCTCCGAAGGCGACGCGGGCGCTCTCGGCGGCCTCCCGGTCGACGTCGAAGGCGACCCCGTCGTACGCGACGTCCCACAGCACCAGCGGCTCGGGCGGCGCGGGGCCGACGCCGAGTTCCCCCGGCACCGGCTCCGCGTCGAGCAGGCGGTCGATCCGCGACGGCTCGGTGTGGCCCCGTCCGACCGCCCGGACCGCGGCGACGAGCCGGCGGACCAGCGCGCGCGGGAAGCCGTCGGCGGCGACTTCGACCACGAGCAGGTCGCCGTCCCGGGACGCGGTCGCGGTCAGGCTCCGGACGGTCCCCGTGTCGTCGCTCGTCAGGTTGTGGAAGTCGTGGCGGCCCGAGAGCCGATCGAGGGCGTCGCGGACGCGTCCGTCGTCCACGGCGCCGTCGGGGGCCGGCGAGGAGGCACCCGCCGCGGGCGCGTAGAGGTGGTACCGGTACGTCCGCCGGACCGCGTCGTGCGTCGCGTGGAACCCGTCCCGGACGTCCGCGGCCGCCCAGACGCGCACCGATCCCGGGAGGTGCCCGTTGAACGCCCGCGGCGTGAGCCACGTCGGCGCCTCGAACGCGACCGTCTGCGCGACCGCGGAGACCCCGGCGTCGGTGCGGCCCGCCGCGGCGTAGCCCGGCGGCGTCGCGTGCGTCGGCCCGTCCCCGCGATCGAGCAGTCCGTGTTCCGCGAGCGCCCGGAGGAGGGTGCCTTCGACGGTCGTCGCGTGGGGCTGGCGCTGGAAGCCGGCGTACTCGCGGCCGTCGTACGCGACCCGGAACGCGCGAGTCGTCGCGGCGGCGGTCACGTCCCGTCTGCGGACCGGTCGTCGCCCCCGTCGGCGTCGCCCGTCGTCGCATCCTCGCCCGTCGTCGCATCCTCGCCCGTCGTCGCGTCGTCGCCGTCCACGGCCATCGGCACGGTGACGACGGGAACGGAAGAGACCCGGACTATCTTCTCGGTGACGCTTCCGAGGAGGACTCGCCGGAGGCCGCTGCGAGTGTGGCTCGGCATCACGACGATGTCGGCGCCGGTGTCCTCGATGGCGGCCTCGATGATGTCGATCGGCTCGCCCTGCCTGACGTCGCCGACGACGTCGACCCCCGCGTCATCGAGCTCCGCGGTCACCGTCTCGACGCGCTTTCGCGCGGCGTCCTCGATCCGTTCGGCGAACGCTCCGGCCTGCGGCCCGCCGAGCGTCTGCGCCAGCGTGTCGACCGCGGAGACGACGTGGACGGTGGCGTCGTAGCGCTCGGCGAGGCTGGCGGCGTGCGGGACGGCGTCGTTCGACTCGCCGCCCGGCGCGACCGGGAGGAGGATGTCGTCGTACATACCCGGCACTGCTCGGGCCGGGTGCAAAACGATACCGGCCGTTCGAGCGAGCGGCGCAGTCGACCCGCGAGCGGGACGGATCGGCGGGTGGAGGCGGCCGAGGCGACGGGTGGAGGCGGCCGAGGCGACGGGTGGAGGCGGCCGAGGCGACGGGTGAGGGCGGACCGTTACAGCCCGAGCGCGTCGAGCAGGTCGAAGCCCACACCGACGTAGCCGACGAGTTTGAAGCCGAGATAGATCCCGACGATCGCCATCACGCCCGGTAACTCCGGCGGGGCGGGAATCGGGACGCGGAGGAACGCGAACAGCGCGCCGACCGTCACCCCGACGAGAAGCGCGGCGGCGGTCAGGACGGTGGTCGAACCCATGTCGACGCGTCGGCGACGTCCGTTTATAAACGCGGTGTTCGCGGTCGGGGACGCGGCGGCGGGGATGGGTAGGGTTTTCCGACGCGCGTCCCTTCACGGCGACATGGCACGAGAGGTTTCCAACCCCGACAACCCGCAGGTGACGCTCCAGACGAACCACGGCGACGTCGTCGTCGAGCTGTTCGCCGACCGCGCCCCGAAGACGGTCGAGAACTTCCTCGGACTGGCGCGTCACGACCCCGCCGCGGACGCCGACCCCGCGCGCGACACCGACACGTGGGAAGACCCCGAGAGCGGCGAGGTCCGCGGCGACTCGCTGTACGAGGGGAACGTCTTCCACCGCGTCATCGAGGACTTCATGATCCAGGGCGGCGACCCGCAGGAGAACGGCCGCGGCGGCCCCGGCTACCAGTTCGACGACGAGTTCCACGACGACCTCACCCACGACGGTCCGGGGATCTTCTCGATGGCGAACTCCGGCCCGAACACGAACGGCTCGCAGTTCTTCATCACGCTTGACGCGACCCCGCACCTCGACGGCAAGCACGCCGTCTTCGGCCAGGTCATCGACGGGATGGACGTCGTCGAAGAGATCGGCGCCGTCCCGACCGACCGACGCGACGAGCCCCGCGACACGGTCGAGATCGAGCAGGTCGCCGTCGACGAGTAGACCGGCGCCGCGGTCCCCGATGTCGACGCCGCGGTCCCCGATGTCGACGCCGCGGTCCCCGATGTCGACGCCGCGGTCCCCGATGTCGACGCCGCGGTCCGCCGTCCGAGTATCTTATACTACCCGATTCTCAAGCTCCTCGCCGTCATCGAGCCGGGTGAGGTTGCCGGCGAGGATGTCGGCGACGCGGTCGTAGTAGTGCGGCGTGTGGCCGGCGTTGTGCGGGGTGATCGTGGCGTTCCCGAGCCCCCACAGCGGGTGGTCCTCCGGGAGGGGTTCGGGGTCGGTCACGTCGAGGGCGGCCCCTCTAATCCGGCTGTTCCTGAGCGAGGAGACCAAGGCGTCGGTGTCGACGATCGGCCCGCGCGCCACGTTTATAAGGACGGCGTCGGAGCGCATCGTTTTGAGCGCCTCCGCGTCGACGATCCCCCGCGTCGTCTCGGTGAGCGGGCACGCGAGCACCACGTACTCGGCGTCGGCGATCGCCTCGTGGAACTCGTCGAAGCCGTACACCGCGTCGGCCGGGCCACCCTTCTCGGGCGAGTACCGGACGCCGACCGCCTCGACGTCGAACGACGCCAGCCGTTCGAGGACCGTCTGCCCGATGGCGCCGAGCCCGACGACGGCGACCGTCGAGCCGTACACCTCGGTCGTCTCGTAGGTGCGCCACTCGCGGTCCGCCTGCTGGCGGTGCGCGCGCGGCCACCGGCGGGCGTGCGTGATCATCGACCCGACGACGTACTCGGCGATGTTCGGGCCGTGGACGCCGGAGGCGTTCGTCACGGCGACGCCGCGGTCCGCGAGCGCCTCGCGCGGGAGGTGCCCGGTCCCGGCGAACACGCAGGCGAACAGTTCGAGCTCCTCGGCGGCCGCCAACAGCTCCTCGTCGATGTGGAGCCCCACCGCGGCGCGGGCGGTCGCGATCAGCTCGCGCTCCTCCGCCGGCGTCCGGGCCAGCGCGATCTCGCGGTCGGGGAGTCGCTCGCGGAGCGACGCGACGAGGTCCGACGCGTCCGATCCGTGGATCGTCTGTCGCAGCACGAGGACGTCTGGATCGCTCATGGCGACGCCACTCGGCGCGACCGTTATAAAGGGTGCCCGTGCGGCGAAGGGTGCCGGATTCGGGGCGCGCGGCGGCCGGTCCGGAAGGTGGCCGGTCCGGAAGGTGGCCGGTGCGGGGCGAGGCCGTTGTGGGGCGAGGCCGTTGTGGGGCGCGGTCGCGGCGGAGTTCGGTTACTCCAGGGCCGCGTCGAACGCGGCCTGCAGGTCCGCCTCCATGTCGTCGACGTGTTCGAGGCCGACGGAGACGCGGATGAGCCCGTCCGTGAGCCCCGCCGCGAGACGCTCCTCGCGCGGGATCGCGGCGTGGGTCATCGCGGCCGGCTGCTCGATGAGGCTCTCGACCCCGCCGAGCGACTCCGCGAGGGTGAACACCTCGGTCTCGCTCACGACGGTCGACGCCTGATCGAGGCTCCCGTCGAACTCGAAGGAGAGCATGCCGCCGAACGCGTCCATCTGCTCTGCGGCGAGCTCGTGGTCCGGGTGGCTCTCCAGGCCGGGGTAGTAGACCCGGCTCACGTCGTCGTGGGACTCGAGCCACTCCGCGAGCGCCGCGGCGTTCTCGCAGTGGCGGTCCATCCGCACCGGGAGCGTCTTCGTCCCGCGGAGCACGAGGAAGCAGTCGAACGGGCCGGGGGTCGCGCCCACCGAGTTCTGGTAGAAGCCGAGTCGCTCGTCGAGTCCCTCGTCGTCGACGATGAGCGCGCCGCCGATCGTGTCGGAGTGGCCGCCGAGGTACTTCGTCAGCGACTGGCAGACGACGTCGGCGCCGTGTTCGAGCGGACGCTGGAGGTACGGGGTCGCGAACGTGTTGTCGACCGCACAGAGCGCGTCGTTGGCGTGGGCGATGTCCGCGAGCGCGCCGATGTCGTTGACGTTCATCAGGGGGTTCGTCGGCGTCTCGACCCACACTAGCTCCGTCTCCTCCCGTACCGCGTCCCGCACGGCGTCGTGGTCGGTGGTGTCGACGAAGGTGGTGTCGACGTCGTACTCGTCGTACACCTGCGTGAGGATGCGGTGGGTGCCGCCGTACACGTCGTCGCCGGCGACGACGTGGTCGCCCGCCGACAGCAGGTTCAGGACGGTGTTGATCGCGCCCATGCCCGAGGAGAAGCAGCGCGCGTGGCTCCCCGACTCCAGCGACGCGAGGTTCGCCTCCAAGTCGGTCCGCGTCGGGTTCCCGGTCCGGCTGTACTCGTAGCCGCGGTGGTCGCCCGGTCCGTCCTGCTCGTACGTGGAGTTCGCGTGGATCGGCGTCATCAGCGCGCCGGTCTCGGGGTCGGGCTCCTGTCCCGCGTGGATCGCGCGGGTCTCGAAGCGCGGGTCGTCGCCTTCGGGGTGGTCGCTCATATCGGGGACTCGTCGGCGAGCGTGGTGATTCTTCCCCTTCGGAGCGGCGGTGGCCGAACGGACCCGTCGCTGCCGGAGCGGTTTCGCGAGAAGTGCTCGGTCAGGGATTTGAACCCTGGTCGTCGGCTGACTTCCGAACCGGCGCACCGATGCGCCGCATCCGTCGAAAGGCCAACATGATTGGCCGGACTACACCAACCGAGCGCGATTTCCGCTTGTGCCGCATCCGATTTAACTCTTCTCAACTCCCGTCACTGTGGGACGCCTCGACAGGGGCTTCGTCCCCGGATTCCGCCCCGCCGTCGAGAGCGGTCGGCGCGTTGAGTCCGCTTGACACCGGTGGGGTGGTTGAAACGTTAACGTGCGGGTTGATGCGGCGTGACCCCGTCTGTACTGGTATGCCGAGAGCGACACGCGACGGCGTCGCGATAAATTACGCCGTCGACGGGACGAGCGACGGCGCGACGGTCCTCCTCTTAGAGGGGCTGGGGTACGGTCGCTGGATGTGGCGGTGGCTGACCGAGGACCTCGCGGACGGGTACGAGGTGCTCCGTCCCGACAACCGCGGGACCGGCGACTCCGACGTCCCGGAGGGGCCGTACGCGATCGCCGAGATGGCGGCCGACGCGCGGGCCGTGCTCGACGACCGCGGCGTCGACCGGGTGCACGTCTGCGGCGCCTCGATGGGCGGCATGATCGCGCAGGAGCTCGCGCTGACCGACGAGCGGGTCGCCTCGCTGACCCTGCTTTGCACCTCGCCAGGCGGCGAGGGCGCGGCCGAGACGCCGCCCGAGGTTCAAGATCACATCTTCTCCGCGCCCGAGGACGCGGACCCGCGGGAGCGGATCCGGTACCTGATGGAGCCCGCGGTGAGCGACGGGTTCTACGAGCGCGAGCCGGAGCTCGTCGATCGGATCGTCGACTGGCGGCTGTCGGGCGACGCGACGCCCGCGGGCCGGGAGGCGCAGGCCGCCGCGGTCGCCGCGTTCGACGCGTCCGACCGGCTCGGCGAGCTGTCGGTCCCGACGCTGGTGGTCCACGGCACCGCCGACCGGGTGCTCCCGGTCGAGAACGCGGACCGTCTGGCCGAACTCATCCGGCACGCGACGGTCGAACGGATCGAGGGCGGGCCCCACCTCTTCTTCATCGAGGAGCGGGACGCCGTCGACGACAGGATCCGGTCGTTCCTCGACGGGGTCGCCTGAGATGGCCGGGAACGATCCGCGGAGTGGCGGGGAGGGAGCCGACGACCCCCGGCCGCACCCGCACGGCGACCGGGCGTACGAGTGGGTGGGGTCGCTGTCGGCGCGCCGAGCGCGACTCTCGCCCGACCGCGTCGCCGTCACGGACACGGCCGCGGGCGAGGAGTACACGTACGCCGACCTCGACGAGCGCGCCAACCGCACCGCGCGGTTCCTCCGCGAGGTCGGCGTCGGGAAGGGCGACCGCGTGGCCGTCGTCTCGCGGAATCGCGTGGAGCTGCTCGACCTGTTCTTCGCGACGGCGAAGGTCGGGGCGGTGTTGGCCCCACTCTCCCACCGGCTCGCGGAGCGCGAACTCGCGGCGGTCCTCGGCGACGTCGACCCCGCGCTCCTCGCGGCCGAGACGCCGTTCGAGGGCGACGTGGTCGACGCCTTGGAGCGCGCCGACGTCGAGCCCCCGGTGCGCGCGATCGCGACCGACGCGGACAACGCGTGGCGCACGCTCGGGGCTGACCTCCCCGACGACGGTTCGCCGGTCGAGACCGCCGCCGTCTCGCTCGCCGACCCGCACCTCTTCCTCCACACCGGCGGTTCGACGGGCACGCCGAAGGAGACGGTGATCAGCCACGGCGCGATCCGCTGGAACGCGTTCAACACGATCACGGCGTGGGGGCTCCGTGAGGACGACGTGACGCCGATGGTGTTCCCGATGTTCCACACCGGCGGGTGGAACGTGCTCACCGTCCCCTTCCTCCAGATGGGGGCGCGGATCCTGTTGAGCCCCGAGGTCGATCCCGGCCGCGTCCTCGCCGACGTCGAGCGCGAACGCGCGACGACGCTCGTCGCGGTCCCCGCGGTGCTCCGGATGATGGCGCGCCACGACGAGTGGGCCGACACCGATCTCTCCTCCCTGCGGTTCGTCAAGAGCGGGGGCGGGCCGTGCCGCGAGAGCGTCATCGACGCGTGGCGCGACCGCGGCGTGGAGATATCGCAGGGGTACGGGCTCACGGAGTGCGGCCCGAACAACTTCGCGATGCCCGACGGCTTCCCGCCGGAGAAGACCGCCAGCGTCGGCGTGCCCGCGCTCGCGGTCGACGCGCGCGTGGTCGACGAGGACGGCCCGGTCCCGGACGGGACCGTCGGCGAGCTTGAATTGGCCGGCCCCGCGGCGGCGGACCGCTACTGGAACGACGACGAGGAGACGGCCGAGACGTTCGGCGACTGGGTCTCGACGGGCGATCTGGCCCGCGTCGACGCGGACGGCTACTACCACATCGAGGGTCGCAAGAAGAACATGTTCGTCTCCGGCGGGGAGAACGTCTACCCGCCGCGAGTCGAGGACGCGCTCACGGATCACCCCGAGATCGAGGAGGCCGTCGTGATCGGGATTCCGAGCGAGGAGTGGGGGACCGTCGGGAAGGCGGTGGTCGTGGGCGACGAGTCGCTGACGCTCGACGACCTGCGCTCGCACCTCGCCTCCCGCGTCGCCCGGTACGCGGTGCCGAAGGGGCTCGCGTTCGTCGAGGAGATGCCGACGTCGGGCCCGTCGAAGATCGACCGGGCGGCGATCGAGGAGCGGTTCGGGGAGTGACGGTCCGACGCGGCCGAGCCGAGCGTGCCGGGAACGAGCTGTCGGGCGCTATCCCGCCGTTTTCGACCGTCTCACGACGTGGCGGGCGTCCCACAGGAACAACCGTTATATATGTGGGAGATAAGGGGAGGCCATGATCGACGTCACGATGGATATGGAGCAGTTCGACTGCCCGTTCATCGACACCTCCGCGGACCACGACGTCGGGTTCTCCGCGATGCATTGGCAGCTCGACACGGCGGCCGAACAGCTGGAGACCCGACTGCTCGTCGAGTCGTCCGACCGCTACGAGCTGAGCGAGGGCCTGCAGAGGCTCCGCGACCACGAGAACATGGCCGAGTACCGCCTGTTCTCGAAGCGGGACGACACCGCGATCATCCGGACGGTCATCGAGGAGACGAACGCGATGTCGACGATCACCGACCACGGCGGCTACATCACGGGCCCGTTCCGGATCGCCGACGGCTCCGAGCAGTGGCAGGTCGGCTTCGACGACGACGAGACCACGGAGGCGGCGCTACACGACTTGGAGAAGGGCAACGAGTTCGTGGTCGAGGACCGCTCGGAGCTGTCGATGGAGTCGCTGTTCGACACCATGCGCAACGCGAACGCGGCCTCCACGATGTTGGAGGCCTGCCGCGACCTCACCGACGTCGAGCGCGAGACCATCGAGACGGCGGCGGACGCCGGCTACTTCGAGTCGCCGCGAGAGGCGACCCTCTCGACGCTCGCCGACGAGTTCGACGTGTCGACGGCGGCGGTCTCGAAGAACATGCGCCGCGGCGAGAAGAAACTGCTCCGTAGCGTCGTGCAGGCGCTCGACCGGATGAACTGAGCCGGGCGACTGCGGTCGACTGAGTCCGTGACTCGCCCGGCCCCTTGATTCTCCGCGTGAGCGAGCGTTTTCGCCGGATCCCTCGCGGTTTCGCGTCGCTTGTTAACATCTTAACTCGGCCCCTTTTGCCGGTGTGTCTCGTCGGTATGCGTATGCGAGACGTAACCACGCGACGGTCGTATCTTCGACGAACTGGCGCCGCGGTCGGCGGAGTCGGACTCGCAGGACTCGCCGGCTGCTCCGGAAACGGCGGCGACGGGAGCGACGGCGGGAGCGGCGACGGCGGCGACGGCGGCTCCGGCGACGGCGAAGACGGGGGATCCGGCGACGGAGAGGACGGAGGCGACGGCGGAGACCTCTCCGGGGAGACGCTCCGGATCGGGGCGCTGCAGCCGACCTCCGGTGACCTCCAGTACTACGGCCAGATCAGCCTCATGGGATTCTACTCCGGGCTGGCGTACAAACACGACGTCGATCCGATCGAGGAGCTCACGCCGGGCACCTACACGCTGGAGACGGACGACGGCCCGACCTACGAGATCATCGTCGAGGACACCCAGTTCAGCCCCGACACCGCACAGAACGTCGCGACGAACCTCGTGCTCGACGAGGACGTCGACGTCCTCTTCGGGGGCACGTCCTCGGACAGCGCGCGGCGCCTGATCGACACCGTCGTCGACGAGTCCGAGGTGCCGTACCTCATCGGCCCCGCGGCCGACGCGGGCATCACGGTGAGCGACGAGTTCTGTCACCCGCTGGCGTTCCGCGCGAGCGAGCACACCGCGATGGACGCGCGTGCGGGCGGCACGTACGTCGCCGAGAACTTCGACATCGACACGGTCGCGGTGTTCGCGTCCGACAACGCCTTCGGACAGAGCGTCGCGGAGAACTACACCGCGGTCCTCGAGAGCCAGGGCGTCGAGGTGCTGGAGCCGCGGTTCGTCGAGGTCGGCTACTCCGAGTTCGACGGGCTCTTCGAGGAGGCCGTCTCGAACGGCGCGTCCGGCGTCGTCGGCGGGTTCACGGCGTCGACGCTGCCGCAGTTCCTCACCTCGGCGATCTCGTTCGACGTGCAGGTGTTCGGCGGGTTCGCGGCGCTGCTGACGACCCAGCTCATCGGCGGCACGATCGAGTCGGCGCTCGGCGAGGGCTTCACCGAGCAGGACATCAAGGACGCCGGGCTCGGTCCGTTCACCAGCCGGTACCACTGGAACCAGTACGAGAACCCGATCAACGAGGAGTTCCGACAGATGCACGTCGACGCGTACGACATCGTCCCCGACCTGTTCAGCTCGGGGACGTTCACCGCCGCCTCCGCCCTCTCGCAGGCCGTCACGGAGTCCGGGTCGACGGACGGCGCCGACGTCGCGGAGGCGCTGCGCGGGATGACCGTCGCCGACACGCCGAAGGGCGCCGACGGCTACAGCTTCCAGGGCCACAACAACCAGGGCGCCTCCCAGATGACCGTCGCCTGGCCGGTCCCCACGAGCGACGAGTTCGCCGAGACGTGGGACGCGCCCATCATGCCCGGCGAGCCGCTCGAACGGCTCGACGCCGAGGACGTCATGGTCCCCGAGGAGGACGCCAGCTGCTCGCTGTGATGCTGCTCGAAACCGACGGGCTGACGAAGCGGTTCGGCGGGATCACGGCGGTCGACGGGGTCGACTTCGCGCTGGAGTCCGGCGAGCTCTGCTCGCTCATCGGCCCGAACGGCGCCGGGAAGACGACGTTCTTCAACCTCCTCACTGGAGTGTTGGAGCCGTCCGACGGCGCGATCCGGTTCGCACCGGGCGCGGGAGCCGGCGAGGGCGGCCAGGCCGGCCAGGCCGGCGAGGGCGGAGACGGCGGGGTCGGCACCCGCGACATAACGGACGCCTCGCCTCACGAGACGGCGCTGGCCGGGATCCACCGGTCGTACCAGATCACGAACCTCTTCCCGACGCTCACGGTGCTGGAAAACGTCCGGATCGCGGCGCAGGCGGCGCGGGGCGGCGACGCCTGGAAGCTCTGGCGCAACGTTCGGTCGTTCGACGCGCATTACGAGGAGGCCCACCAAATCCTCGACCGGATCGGACTCGATGGAGCGGCCGACGCCGTCGCGGAGAACCTCAGTCACGGCGAGAAACGGAGCCTGGAGGTCGGCGTCGCGCTCGCCGGCGACCCGGACCTGCTCCTGCTCGACGAGCCGACCGCCGGGGTCTCCAGCGAGGGGGTCGACGACGTGGTCGCGCTGATCGAGGACGTCGCCGCCGACCACTCCGTGATGCTGATCGAACACAACATGGACGTGGTGATGGGCATCTCCGACCGCATCGCGGTGCTCCACCGCGGCGAGCTCATCGCCGACGGCCCGCCCGAGTCGGTCCGGAACGACCCGGCCGTCAGGGAGGCGTATCTCGGCGGCTACGGCCGCGAGGGCGACGCCACCGGCGAGGAGCAGAGCGGCGGGGCCGACGGCGACGGCTCCGCGGCGGCGACCGACGGCGGTCGTCGCGTCGACCGGCCGACAGGGCGAGCCCCGCCGGCCGAACGGGTCCGAGCGTCTGGGCGAACGCCGAACCGCGGAGGTGGCGGCCGGTGAGCGTGTTGGAGTTCGAGGGCGTCCACACGTACTACGGCGAGAGCCACATCCTGCAGGGGCTCGACCTGACCGTCGAAGACGACGAGATCGTCGCGCTCGTCGGTCGCAACGGGGTCGGCAAGACGACGACGCTACGGACCGCGCTCGGGCTGACGCCGCCGCGGCGCGGGACGGTCCGATTCAAAGGCGAGGACGTCACCGGCCGCGAGCCCCACGAGATCGCCGGCGGCGGAATGGGGTGGGTGCCGGAGGACCGGCGGGTGTTCGCGCACCTGACCGTCGCGGAGAACCTCCGCGTCGCCGCCCACGCCGCGGCCGACCCGGACGCCCGGATAGGGGAGGCGTACGACCTCTTCCCGGCCCTTGAGCGGTTCGCCGACAAGGAGGCCGGCGACCTCAGCGGCGGCCAACAGCAGATGCTCGCGATCGCCCGCGGGATGCTCGGCGACAACGACCTGCTGCTCGTCGACGAGCCCAGCGAGGGGCTCGCGCCGCAGATCGTGAGCGACGTCGTCGAGGCGCTCCGCGCGGCCTCCGCGGACACGACGATGGTACTCGTCGAGCAGAACTTCCGGCTCGCGATGGACCTGGCCGACCGGTTTTACCTCGTCGACCACGGCGTCGTCGTCGAGGAGGGCGACACCGACGGCGTCACGAGCGAGGACGAGCGCATCCGGAGGTACCTCACCGCATGAGCGCGACCGCGCTCTCCCTCGGCGTCGCGGACCCGGCCCCGCTGCTCGCGACGGGCGGCGCCGCCGACGGGCTCCGGACCGCGGTCCGCGTCCTCGTCGAGGGGCTCGGCAAGGCCGCCGTCTACTTCACCATCGCGGTGGGGCTCACACTCGTGTTCGGGCTGATGGGCGTGCTCAACTTCGCCCACGGCGCCGTCACGATGGTCGGCGCGTACCTCGGCGGGCTCGTGCTCGTTCTGGTCGTCGGCTCCGGGACGGGGACGCTCGCGACGATCGGCGTCTTCTTCGCCGCGATGGCGATCGTCTTCGCCGTCACCACCGCGGCGGGCAGTCTCATCGAGCTGAAGCTGATCCGACCGATCTACGACCGCACGCCGACCTACCAGATCCTGCTGACGTTCGGCGTCTCGCTGATCATCGAGGAGGTCGCGCGGATCGTGTTGACGCTGCGGGGCATCCAGCCGGACCCGCAGTGGCAGGCGCCGATGGGTACCGCGCCGGACGTGCTGCTGGGACGGACCGACTTCCTCGGGATCGCAGTGCGGCGGCTCTACCTGTTCGAGGTGCTGATCGGCGGCGTCGTCCTCGTCGCCGTCTGGTTGTTCCTCACCCGGACGCTGTACGGATTATACATCCGGGCCGGGAGCGAGGACACCGAGATGGTGCAGGCGCTCGGGATCGACGTCCGCCGGGCGTTCACCGTCGTCTTCGGCGTCGGGACGGGCCTCGCCGCGGTCGGCGGGGTCCTGCTGATGTGGGACCCGATCTGGGGGCCGAGCGTCCTGCTGAGCATCGACGTGCTCCTGTACGCGTTCGTCGTCGTGATCATCGGCGGGCTCGGGAGCTTCCGCGGCACCGTCGTCGCCGCGGGGATCGTTGGCATCGCGGACTCGGTGACGACGTGGCTGTTCACGACCGGCGTCGTCACCTTCTCCGGCCTCTCCGAGGTGACGATCTTCTTGCTGTTAGTCGGCATGCTGATCGTCAGGCCGCAGGGCCTCTACGGCGTCGAGGAGGTGGGCGGCCATTAGCGACCCCGACTCCTCCGCCGACGACGCGGGGGGCGACGCCGGGCACGACGACGCGGAAGTCAGCGATGTCGACCGCGCCGTGACCCTCGCCGACTACGCCCGGGACCACGCGGTCCACGCCGCCGTCGTCCTCGTCTTCTTCCTGTACCCGCCGGTCAACGGCGCGCTGGAGTCGTCGCCGCTGGCGGCCGAGACGGCGGCGTTCCTCCCGGGGATCACGTTCATGATCGCCGTGTTGTACATGGGGCTGTTCGCGATGAGCTTCGACTTCGTCAGCGGCTACACGGGCTACCTCTCGTTCGGCCACGCCGCGTTCTACGGCACCGGGGCGTACTTCGTCGTGCTCGCGGCGAACGGGCAGATCCCCGGGATCCCGGGCGGGACGCCGTTCATGATCACGCTGCTGCTCGGCGCGCTGCTCGCGGCGCTGCTGGCGCTGGTCATCGGCTCGGTCTCGTTCCGGCTCACGGGGGTGTACTTCGCGATGATCACGCTCGGGTTCGCGCAGGTGATCTACGAGCTGATCCGCTCGTGGGGGTACGTCTCCACGAACCCCCAAGAGGGGGCGACGATCGGGGGCGACGGGCTCGCGATCGGCGTCCCGTACGTCGACGCGCTGAGCCTCCGGGTCGGACGGCTCACCGGCACCAGCGTCGAGAATCTACTCGGCCTGGGGATCGACGTCTCCGCGACGGTGGTCTCCTACTACGCGCTGGGCGCCGTCGTCTTAGCCTCGTACTTCGCGATGCAGCGGATCCTCCACTCGCCGTTCGGGCGGGTGATGGTCGCCATCCGCGAGAACGAGGAGCGCGCCCGCGCCGTCGGCTATCCGACCTACCGGTTCAAACTGGCCGCGTTCGCGATCAGCGGCTTCTTCGGGGCGGTCGCCGGCGGGATCTTCGCCGCCTACGCCCGGTCGGTGTCGCCGGACAACTCCTACTTCTTCCTCGTCACCGCCGACGCGCTGATCACGACGATCATCGGCGGGTTCGGCACGCTGGCGGGACCGCTGTTCGGCACGGCGTTCCACCAGTGGCTAGAGGACGTGCTCTCGACCGAGAGCGGCGGTCTCGCGACCTACATCCGTGAAGGGGTCCCGGCGACCGTCCTCGAGACCGACGTCTTCGGGCTCAGCGTCGAGCTGTTCGTCAACACCGCTCTGGCCGGACGAGCGCCGCTGTACCTCGGGATCGTTTTCGTGCTCTTCGTGCTGTTCGTCCCCAACGGGATCCTCGGCACGGTGCGCGACCGGCTCGGGGGGACCGTCGGCAAGCGCCTGCCGGAGCGGCTACGGAGGTACCGCCGATGACGGTCGGAATCACCGGCCTCGGAACGTACGTGCCGCCCGACACGATCACCGGCGCGGAGATCGCCGAGATCAGCGGGATCCCCGAGGAGGTCGTCGTCGAGAAGATGGGCGTGACCGAGAAGCACGTCTGCCCGCGAGACGGGGACCACGCGACGGACATGGCCGAGCAGGCGGCCCGCGAGGCGCTCGCGGACGCCGACGTCGACCCGACCGCGGTCGACCTCCTCCTCTACCACGGCTCGGAGTTCAAAGACCACGTGGTGTGGTCGGCCGCGGCCGCGATAGCCGAGGCGTTGGGCGCCGAGAACGCCTACGCCACCGAGAGCTACACGCTCTGTGCCGGCGCCCCGATAGCGCTCCGGCAGGCGGCCGCTCAGCTCGCGGTCGAGGAGACCGACACCGCGCTGCTCGTCTCGGCGAGCCGGGAGGAGGACCTCGTCGACTACGAGGACGAGGACGCGTCGTTCATGTTCAACTTCGGGAGCGGCGCGAGCGCGTTCGTCGTCGAGGCCGACCCCGGCGACCGCGCCCGCGCGACGGTCCACGAGAGCGCGGCCGAGACGGACGGCTCCTTCGCCGACGACGTCGTGATGCCCGCTGGCGGGTCGAAGCGCCCGCCGAGCGAGGCGACGGTGCGCGAGGGGCTCCACGCGCTGCAGGTCCCCGACCCCGACGGGATGAAGGAGCGACTGGGCCCGGTCTCGCTGCCGGCGTTCCGCTCCGTCGCCGACGAGGCGCTGTCGCGGTCGGGGTTCGAGCGGACCGACCTCGACTTCGTCGCCCTCACGCACATGAAGCGGTCCTTCCACGACCGGGTGCTGGAGGAGCTCGGACTCGACCCCGAGCGGGACGGCTACTACCTCGACGAGTACGGCCACGTCCAGAGCGTCGATCAGGCGCTCGCCGTCGAGGAGGGGCTGGCCGACGGTCGGCTCGCAGACGGCGACCTCGTCTGCTTCCTCGCCGCGGGCACCGGGTACACGTGGGCGGCGACGGTGCTCCGCTGGCACGGGTAGCGGGCCGCTTTGCGTCGGGGCGTCGGTCCGCGCGGTCAGTCGTCCTCGTGGGCCACCGAGAGTATCGTCGCTTCCCCGTCGAGGACGCGCTCCTCGCGCGCGTCCACGAACGCCTCCGTCCGCACCCGCAGTCGGTCGCCGCCGAGGTCCTCGACGACCTCGACGGCGGCCCTGAGCGTCTCGCCCGGACGGACGGGCGCGTTGAACGACAGCTCCTGCTCGAGATAGACGATGTCGCCCGGGAGCGACGCGAGCGCCGCCGAGACCGCCGCGGCCGACAACATTCCGTGCGCGACGCGTCCGCCGAACATCGACTCCGCGGCGTAGGCGTCGTCGAGGTGGATCGGGTTGTCGTCGCCGGAGAGCTCGGCGAACGCGTCGATCGCCTCGTCCGTGACCTGTACCTCGTGGGACGCCGTCTCGCCGACAGTCGCGACTGGCATGACTCAGTATTCTGCGTCCCGGAACCTCAACCCCGGTGTTCACCCTCGAACGTCGACGTGCCGAGCGGCCCGCTCGGCCCGCGACCCGAAATATATAGGGATATATAATTATTATATTATGACTGACAGTTAGGGCTTGCTCGCGGCTTCCATCCGAATTATGACCGCTGAGATGCGACTTGCGTCGTCTATCCGAGACGCGGTAGGAGTATATATTTTGAATAAACTTAAGGGATATCGTGTGCGATCTGTATACATGGAAACGAGGAAGGTGCAGGTCACCGGCGGCTCGACGTACACGGTCTCGATCCCGAAGACGTGGGCGACGGAAAACGGCGTGGAGGCCGGCACCGAGATCGAGTTCTTCCCCGACGGCGACTCGCTGTTCCTCACGCCGCGGTCGGAGGAGGAGCGCACCCGCGGGACGCTCGACGTCACCGACCTCTCGGGGCAGGCGCTCACCCGGGCGGTGACGACGATGTACGTCAGCGGGTTCGACGTGATCGAACTGGAGGGCGCCGGGATCTCCACTGAGCAGCGCTCCGCCATCCGCGAGGCGGTCCAGAGCCTCGTCGGCCTGGAGGTGTTAGAGGAGACGCGCGACCGGGTCGTCATCCAGGACCTGCTCGACTCCTCGGAGCTGTCGATCCACAACGCCGTCACCCGGATGCGGCTGATATCGCTGTCGATGCTGGAGGACGCGCTCGCCGCGCTCTCCGATCTCGACCACGACCTCGCCCGCGACGTGATCGGCCGCGACGACGACCTCGACCGGCTCTGGCTCGTCGTCTCCCGGATCTTCCGCGCGACGCTTCGCACGCCGAAGGCGGCCGAAGAGCTCGGCCTCCCGCGCGAGGAGTGTTTCGACTACCACTCCAGCGCCCGCCAGCTGGAGCGGATCGGCGACCACGCGACGAAGATCGGCCACCTGACGCTCAGCATCGACGAGCCGCTTCCCGACGAGGTCGTCGAGGCGGTCAACGACCTCCACGGCGACGCGGTCGAGGTGATCGACACCGCGATGGACGCGCTGTTCGCCGACGACAGCGACGAGGCGACGCGGCTGGCGAACGACGCTCGCACGGGCGTCAGGGCGATCGACGAACGGGTGCGCGCGATCGACGAACTCCTCCGCGACCTGGACCCGGCCCGCGCGCAGCTGCTCGGGCTCGTCGTCGACTCCGTCCTCCGGTCGGCCGACTACGGCGGCAACATCGCGGAGACGGCCCTCCAGAAGGCCGCGCCGACCCCGTGAGCCCCGAGGGAGACGACACGGGTCGGCTCCCCGCCCGCCGCACCGTCGCCGTCGCCGTCGCGGTGATCGCGCTGGGTGCGGCGGTTCTCGCGACCGGTGCCGGGCTCTACTTCGCGGTCGGCGCGGGCCCGGAGGAGGCGGCGGTGAACGCGGTCGAGTCCTCGTCGGCCGTCACCGTCGAGCGGCTCGACGGGCTGACGGTCGTTCGGAGCGGGCCGGTGACCGCGGAGACGGTCGGACTCGCCTACTATCCCGGCGCGCGCGTGAACCCGGAGAGTTACGTCCCGACCGCCGCGGCGACGGTCGCGGGGCGAGACGTCGCCGTCGTGATCGTCGACGTGCCGCTGAACCTCGCGGTGCTCGGACCGAACCGGGCCGGCGACGCGCGGGCGGCGCTCCCGGCGGTCGAGTCGTGGTACGTCGGCGGCCACTCGCTCGGCGGCGCGATGGCCTGTCGGTACGCGGCGGCCAACGCCGTCGACCTCGACGGGCTCGTCCTCCACGCCGCCTACTGCGACAGCGACGTCTCAGAGAGCGGGCTGCGGGTCCTCTCGGTGCTCGGGGGCGCCGACGGGGTGATCGACGCGGACCGCGAGCGCGAGAGCCGGTCGAACCTGCCCGGCGACGCACGGGTGATCGAGCTCGACGGGGTCAATCACGCCGGGTTCGGCGCCTACGGGCCGCAGCGGGGAGACGAGTCGGTATCGACCGACCCGGCGGCCGCGCGTGATCGGGTCGGGACGCTCACCGGTCGGTGGCTCGTGGAGGCCCCCGTCGAGCGGCGGATCGGTGAGCGGGTTTTTTGAGCGTCGCCGCCGGACGATTCGGTATGCCAGAGATAGAGCTCGGCGTGCCGCGAGGGGTCGTCGAGTCGCTCCCCGAGGAGGACGAGACCGCCGAACAGGACATGCGTCGCGCCATCGCCGGCATTCAGTCGCGGATCAACGAGGAGATCGAGGGCGCCGAGCCCGCGGAGGCGGCCGAGGTCGTCGCCGACGCGGTCGAGCGAATGGAGACGCAGGCGAGCGCGTACCACGAGTTCGTCCCGGAACTGCGCGCGTGGGGGCAGTCCCCGATCTACGCCATCGCGTGGCGGAACCTCTACGTGGAACTGATCGGACAGCTGTACGAACACGAGTGGCTCGGCGACGAGCTGGGTCGCGAGCGGAACTTCCGGCTCGTCGAGGACGGGATCCGGCTCTCGGACCTGTAGTCCCCTTCCGAACGCGGTCCCGCCGGGCGAACCGGCCGGTCAGGCCTCGAGCAGCGACGCCGCCCGCTCGCCGACGGCGATCGCGGGCGCGTTGGTGTTGCCGCTCGGAATCGTCGGCATCACCGACGTGTCGGCGACCCGGACGCCGTCCACGCCGTGCACACGGAGCCGATCGTCGACGACCGCCGACTCGTCGTCCCCCATCCGACACGTCCCGACCGGGTGGTACACCGTGTGAGCGGTCTCGCGCACGTGTTCCTCGATCTCCGCGTCTGTCTCGACGTCCTCGCCCGGCCAGACCTCCGCGCCGCGATACGGGTCGAGGGCGTCGGCCCGAGCGATCTCACGGGCCCGCTTGACGCCCTCGCGGAGGACCTCGAGGTCCGGCTCGGCCGAGAGGTACCGCGGATCGACGACGGGGTCATCGGTGGGATCGTCGGAGGCGAGCTCGACCCGCCCCCGGCTCTCGGGCCGCACTTGCGTCGCGCCGATCGAGAACCCGAGCCCGTCGGGGTTGTCGAAGCCGTGGTTCATGTAGTACGTCGGACAGAAGTGGAACTGGAGGTCCGGCGCCGGCTCGTCGTCGTCGACGTAGGTGTACCCGGCGCCCTCCCCGATGTTCGACGTCGGCGCCGGCGGCTCGTCGTCGGTCCGATCGTACACGACGAAGCTGAACAGGTGGTCCTGGAGGTTACGGCCGACGCCCGGTCGGTCGGCGACCACGTCGACGTCGTGGTCGCGAAGGTGCTCTGCCGGCCCCACGCCGGAGCACATCAGTAGCTGCGGCGTGTCGTACGCCCCCGCGCTGAGCACCACCTCCTCCGCGACGTCGACCTCGTGCGTCTCGCCGTCGCGTCGGTAGTCGACGCCCTCGGCGCGGTTCGCGTCGTCGAACCGGATACCGGTGACGTGTGCGCGGGTCTCGACGGTCAGCCCGGCGCGGTCCAGTACCGGTTTGATGAACGCCGCGGCGCTGCTGCACCGCTTCCCGTCCCGCTGCGTCACGTGGTACAGTCCCGCACCGGTCTGCCGTCGCCCGTTGATGTCGGCGTTCCGCTCGATGCCGCACTCCTCGGCCGCGCCTACGAACGCCTCGGAGGCCGGGTGCGGGTCGGACAGGTCGTCGACGGTCAGCGGTCCCCCCGTCCCGTGGAACTCCTCGTCTCCGGTGCCGACGAAGTCCTCGCTCCGTTTGAACGCGTCGAGCATCTCGTCGTGGCTCCAGCCGTCGTTCCCCATCGACGCCCAGTTGTCGTAGTCCCAGGGAACGCCCCGGTTGTAGATCATCGCGTTCAGCGAGCTCGACCCCCCGAGGGTCTTCCCGCGGGGATGGTACAGCCGGCGGTCGTTCATCTCCGGCTGCGGCTCCGTGTAGTACTCCCAGTCGGCCTCGGACTTGAACAGCTCCGGAAAGCGGACCGGTGTGTTGATCCGCTCCTCGTGGTTCTCGTCGGGTGCCCCCGCTTCGAGTAAAATCACGTCGTTCCCCCGCTCAACTAGCCGCCGCGCGACCACGCAGCCCGCCGACCCGGCGCCGACGACCGCGTAATCGTACGCCTTGCTTGACATTTCCGAGTGATCGGACGGACCGGTGGAACCTAAAGCTATGGTACCACATCGCACGAGCGGTGTGGTTCCTCCCCGCTTCTCGGGACCGTTTTATGTCGGTCCGGACCGATTACGCGCATATGGAACTGGAACTGCGGTTCTTCGCGACGTTTCGCGAGGCCGCCGGCGGGAAAATCGTCGAGGCGGAGTTCGCCGACGGGTCGAGCGTCGGAGACGTGTTGCGGGAGCTAGAAGCGGAGTACGAGGGGATGAACGGTCGCCTGGTCGTCGACGGCGGCCTCGCGCCCCAGATCAACGTGCTCAAGAACGGCCGCGAGGTGCTTCACCTCGACGGGCTGGAGACGGCGTTGGAGGACGGCGACCGGCTCTCGGTGTTCCCGCCGGTCGCGGGCGGCGCATGACCCCCGACGGCGAGGCGAGCGGCGGGACCGAGCCCGTCGACGGTCCCCCGCCCGCGGAGGAGGGCTGGGAGCGCGAGACGGTCGCGTACCGCGGGATTTCCCGGCGGCTCGCGGCCCACTACCTCGTCAACCTCGGCGGGACGCTCGTGGGCACGGACGACCCGGCCGAGGCGACCCGCGTGGACGGCGACGGGTGGCGCGTCGCGCTCAGCGCCGAGACGGTGACGGCCGCGGCTGCGATTCGACTCACCGAAGTGACCGCCGAGTTCGTCGGCGACCCGGACGCGCTGGCCGAGCTCCTCCCGAAGTACCGTCAGAAGGCGATGCGGGCCGGAGGCTGATGGCCGGCGACGAGGAGTCACCCGGGACGGGGTCGACGTCGCCGAACGGCGACTACCCGATCGACGGGACCGCGCTGGTCAAGGCGGCGGCGCTCGCCAGCGTCCCCGCCGAGCGGCTCCCCTCCCTCCTCGCCCGCGTGCAGGCGGACCTAGGTCCGCGGATCGCCGAGTACAGGCGGCGATACGAGCGCATCGCGACCGAGCCTGACCGCGAGACGTTCCTTGTGGAGCCCGACCACTGGGAGAGCGTGGGGGAGCGGCTGGGACTCACTGACCGCGAGCGCGACGCCGTCGCCCGCGCCCACGAGACGGCTGTCGAGCGGGCGGGCTCGGGTCGGACGCGGCGCGAGGAGTACGAGACCGCGCTGGAGATCCGGTCTGGCGTGGTGATCGGGACCGCGACCGACGACGACTGACCGCGACCAAGCGCGCCAGACTCCTCCCGACCGCGACCGACGCCTTTTCGACGCCCCCGCGTGGACGTGGCGGCATGCGACTCGCACGCCTGCTCACGCCGGACGGACCGGTCTCCGGACGCTACGAGGACGGGACGATCGTCGCCGACGACGGCCGGTACGAGGTCGGTCGCGACGGGCGGCTCCTCCCGCCCTGCGACCCGAGCGCGCTCTACTGCGTCGGGCGGAACTACGTCGAGACACTCGATCAGATGGAGTACGAGCGCCCCGAGGAGCCCGACTTCTTCATCAAACCGCCGGCGAGCCTGCTCGCGCACGGCGAGTCGATCGCGTACCCCGAGTGGACCGACGAGCTGACGTACGCCGGCGAGCTGGTCGCCGTCATCGACGAGCGCTGCCGGGATGTCGCCCCCGAGGACGTTCCCGAGGTCGTCCGCGGCTACACGGTGATGAACGACGTCGACGCGCTCGACCAGCAGGGGCGGACCGCGCGGAAGGCGTTCGACGGCTCAGCGCCCCTCGGCCCGTGGATCGAGACCGACGTCGACCCGACGAGCCTCGACATCTCGACGACGGTCGGCGGGGAGCAGCGTCAGGACGCGAACACCGAGCTGATGCTGTTCGGTCCCCACGAGATCGTCTCGTACCTCTCGGAGCGGTTCACCTTCGAGCCCGGCGACTGCGTCGCCTTCGGGAGCCCGGCGAACCCCGGGCTCGTCGAACCGGGCGAGCGCGTCGAGATCACCTACGAGGGCGTCGGGACGCTGTCGAACCGAGTCGTCGACGTGTCGTGACTGACGGCTTATTTTAATAAGCGTGCGGTGGCGCGTGCTTTTTGAGCGGCCGGAGGCCGCGAGTAGCGAGGGACCGAAGGTCCCTCTGACAGCCGGCGGCGTAGCCGCCGGCGAGAGCGCGCGCGAGGGAGTCGCTGGCTCCCGAAGCGAAGCGGAGGGTGCCAGCGGCGAGGCTGGGGAGGCGTGAGGCTGCGGTTGCGGTGCGGGGCGCGCCTCACGGCTGGAGCCTTGGATGCCTTCACCGTCGACGCGTGTTCGATTATTTATAACCGAGCCGCCGGAGGGGTTCGTCGTGCCAACGACGGCAACGACATATACACAGACTACGATCGAACCGGGAAAATGACGGCCAGCGAAATTCGATTAGTTCGGATTCTTCAGCGGCTGCCGCTCCCCGTACGTCAGCGTCCGCCAGACCCACTCCACGGGGCCGTATCGGTAGTAGTTGAGCCACGCCACCGACAGCACCACCTGCACGACCCAGATGGCGAGGACGATCCCGTACTGTTCGACGCGGTTCACGGAGCCGAACAGGCCGAGGCCGTGGCCGTAGAAGATCGAGGTCGCGAGCACCGTCTGGAGGAGGTAGTTGGTGAACGCGGTCCGGCCGACCGCGGCGAAGGTCCTCGTCACCGGACCGTCGGGCCGCCGCTTCGCGTACAGCATGACGAGCCCGACGTACCCCCCGGCGACGAGGAGGCTCCCCCAGTAGTTGAACTGACGCCAGTACAGCGCCGCGCCCGCGCTCCAGTCGTTCGCCTCGATGTAGGCGACGCCGGCGACGACGACCGCGACGCCGACGACCCCGCCGGCGACGAGCCGCTTATAAAACCGCGCCGAGCGCTCGCCGGTGAGCACGCCCCAGCGGTACAGCGCCATTCCGAGCAGCATCACGCCGCCGACGCGCCAGAAGCTGGACCCGATGAAGCCGGACGTCTGTCGCTGGAAGGAGGCGGAGACGCGGTGGTCCATCTGTTCGAGCCAGCCGCTCCGGTAGGTCGCCACCTCCTGGCGCAGGGCGGCCTCGCTCGGCGCCCACTGAGACGCGATCGCGTCGCCGCCGATGCTGACCGCGGCGAACAGCTCCGTGACGGGAACGAACAGCAGGAAGAGCCCGCCGAGCGCCGCCAGCCGTTTCGCGTCCATGTCGCGGACCGTGATCAGGAACAGCCCGGTGAAGCCGTAGGCGACGAGGATGTCGCCGTACCACAGCAGGTACGCGTGCGCGAGTCCGACCGCGATGAGCACCGCGGTCCGCCGGTAGTGGAGCCGGACCGCGTCCTGTCCCTTCTCCTCTTTGCTCCCGACGAACAGCAGGACCCCGGCGCCGAACAGCGCCGAGAACAGCGTGATGAGCTTCGACTGCGCGAACACGTGGCCGGCGAACCACGCCCAGTAGTTCGCGCCTGTGAAGTCGCCGTAGACGGTGGAATCGGCGTACACGGTGGGGTTCAACAGCGACGCCTCCGGCATCGCGAACACCCAGACGTTGATGAGCAGGATTCCGAGCAGGGCGAACCCTCTGAGCGCGTCGAGGCTGACGATGCGTTCGGAGGGCGGGGTCGGGCCGGCGTCGCGTGTCACGGATTGCTTCCGAGGAGGAACCGGAGGACCGAATAGGTTCGGATAGCGGGAGCCGGAGACGGCGGGGACTCGGGCCGAGGGCGGGACCGGGCCGGCCTCAGTCCAGCCGGACGGCCTCGCCGCGCTCCGAGGATCGGTAGATTGCGTCGATGACGCGCTGGACGGAGAGCGCCTCGTCGATCGTGTTGATCGCGGGCGCCTCGCCCGCGGCGACCGCTTCGAGGAACGCCGCCTGCTCGGCCCCGTGGCTGTCGCCCTCGCGGGTCTCGACCTCGGTGTCGGAGAAGTGGTGGCTGTCGCCGTCGAAGGAGCGCGCCTCGTGGATCGTGAGCTCGTCGCTGCCGCGGTCGAACGTCGCGCCCGCCTCCGTCCCGCGGATCACGAACTCGTCGTTCGTCGGTCGGTTCGTCGCCCACGCGACCTCCAGCGACACCGTGTTGCCGTCGGCGTCGCGGATGAACGCCGACGCCGAGTCCTCGACGTCGAACCCCTCGGCGCCGTTGTCGTCGCCCCACATGTGGACGAACGCGTAGTCGTCCCGGCTCCCGAACTCGGAGCGCGTCTCGCCCGACACCTCGACGACCTCCGGGTGGTCGAGGAAGTACAGCGCCAGGTCGACGGCGTGGACGCCGATGTCGATGAGCGCGCCGCCCCCGGCGACGTCGCCCGACGTGAACCACGAGCCGCGGCCGGGGACTCCCCGGCGGCGGACGTAGTTCGCCTCGACGTGGGTCGTCTCGCCGAACCGCCCCTCGTCCTGGTAGCCTTTGATCACCTGGACGGGCTCCGCGAACCGGTTGTTGAACCCGACCATGCAGAACCCCTCGGCGTCGCGGGCGGCCGCGGCGATGCGCTCGGCGCTCTCGACCGTGTGTGCGAGCGGCTTCTCCAAGAGCACGTCGAGGCCGGCCTTCAGCGCCGAGACGGCGTACTCCTCGTGGAAGCGGTTCGGCGTCGTGATCAGGACGGCGTCGCAGTCCTCGTACAGGTCCGTCTCGCTCTCGTACGCGTGGACGTCGAACTCCTCGTGGAACCGCCGCCGGGCGTCGGCGTCGATGTCCATGCCGCCGACGAGGTTCGCGCCGCGTTCCGTCAGCTTCGTCGCGTGGTGCTTCCCGATCCCGCCGAGGCCGACGATGCCGACGGCGACGTCGTTCGCGTGAGTCATACGCCGAATTCACAACGAATGTTGTTAAGGTTCACGCTCCGACTCACCCGGTCGCGATCGCCGGCGGTCCGGGGCGCGGGCGGTTCAGAGGAGCGCGAAGAGCGTCTCCGCCAGTTCGAACAGACCACCGAACGACTCCGCGCCCGGGCCGAGACCTCCCTCGCCCGGGAGGGTCCCGAGGATACGCTCGGACTCGCGGCTCCAGACG
This sequence comes from Halorubrum sp. Ea8, assembly GCF_002252925.1. NCBI lineage: Archaea > Methanobacteriati > Methanobacteriota > Halobacteria > Halobacteriales > Haloferacaceae > Halorubrum > Halorubrum sp. Ea8. The sequence goes on along the minus strand of NZ_NHPF01000049.1, from coordinate 17,240 downwards.
AACCCCCCGACCAGCCACGCGCCGGCGAGGAAGGCGACCGCAGCGAGCAGCCGCGAGACGGCGAGAAGCCGCAAGACGAGGGGCAACAGGAGCACCGACGCCGCCCCGGCGAGAACGTAGGTGACGGCCGACCGCAGCGACGCCGCGAGCGCCGGTTCGACCGTCCCGGTCCCGACGAGGAGCGCGGTCCCGCCGACGCCGCACAGGAGCGCCCCCCAGACGACCGCACCGAGCAGCTGCACTCGCCCGCCGTACCCGGAGCCGGCCGCCTCCGGCACGTCGTCGTGGACCCACGGATTGCGCATGCGGACCGTCGCCGTCCCGCCCGTATATATCTCGCTTCAGATACCCGAAACGCGAGGCGTGAAACGTTCTGACGGGGACCATCGACGGGACTGGCGGCCGTTCGCGTCCCTTCGGCTATCGCTCCTCGTCGACCGGGCGGTCCCGCGTCATCCACTCGCTCGCCTGCGGCTCCGCCGCGTCAGTCACGACCTCGACCAGCGCGGGGCCGTCGCGGCGCCGGGCCGCGTCGACCGCGTCCCCGACCGCGTCGAGGTCGGCCACCCGCTCCGCGGGGACGCCCATCCCGGACGCGACGGCGACCAGGTCGAGGCCCGCGTCCGCCCACCCGTAGGCGCTTTCGGGAAAGTCGTACGAGCGCGACGCCTCCTCGCTGATGATCGCGTAGTCGTCGTTGTTGAGCGCGACCACCGTCACGTCGAGGTCCTCGGCGGCGAGCGTGTGTAGCTCGTGAACGCACATCATGAGTCCGCCGTCCCCGGTGAGCGCGACGGCGTCGCGGTCGGGGTTGGCGAGCCTCGCGCCGATCGCCGACGGGAGCCCGGTGCCCATCGTCGCCCACGACCCCGGGTTGACGTACGATCGAGGCCCCGACGCCGGGAATGAGACGAGCGTCCAGAGCCGGAACCCGCCCGCGTCCGCCGTGACGACGGTTTCGTCCGGGAGCGCCTCCCGGACCTCCCGGAGGACTTCGACGGACCGGAGCGGGTCGTCGGGGGCCCGCCCGTCGGCGAGCGTCGCGAACCGCTCCTCGTCGGCCGACCTGACCGCACCGGCCCGCTCGGCGCCGTCGAGTTCGGCCCCGTCCGCCGCCGGCGACGACGAGGCCGGCGACGACGAGACCGGCGGCGAGGGGTCCGCCTCCCGGCCCTGGTCGAGACGATCGTCGAGCGCACGAAGGAACGCGTCCGCGTCGGCGACGACCCCGAGTTCCGTCTCGTAGCCGAATCCGACGTCGTCTCCGTCGAGGGTGACGTGGACGAGCCGGTCCGGCATCGAGACCGACCACGAGGCGGTCGCGACCGCGTCGAGGTCGGACCCGACGACGAGCCCGACGTCGGCCGCGCCGAGCAGTTCCCGGAGGTCGGTGCTCGACCCGCCGCAGAGGACGCCGGCGGAGAGCGCGTGCGTCTCCGGCAGCGTTCCCTTCCCCTTGTACGTGGTCGCGACCGGCGCGTCGAGCGCCTCCGCGACGGACCGGAGCGCGTCGCTCGCGCCGGCCCGTCGCACGCCGCCGCCCGCGAGGATCGCCGGGGCGTCGGCCCCCGCGAGCAGTTCCGCGGCGCGGTCGACGGCGTCGGCGGGCGGGGCCGGCGGCGCGCTCGGCGACCGCTCTCCGACCGCGGGCTGCGGCGTCCGGCTCGCGAGGACGTCCTTCGGGATCCCGACACGAACCGGCCCCTGCGGGTGTTCGCGAGCGACGCGAATCGCGTCGGCGACGGCGGGGACGGCGCCCGCCGGCGAGTCCACGAGGACGTTCTCCTTGACGACCGTGTCGTACGTCTCGGGCGGCGTCTCGTGGATCCCGTCGCCGCCGCGCACCTCGCGCTCCGTCTCGACGGCGAGGTGGAGGAGGGGGACGCAGTCGTTCAGGGCGTTCTTCAGCCCGTTCATCGCGTTCATATCTCCCGGCCCGGGGACGACCACCGTGGCCGCCATCGCCCCGGGCTCGCTCGTCTCGGCGTACCCCCACGCCTGGTGGGTGACGGCCGTCTCGTGGCGCGCGACCACGAACCGCGCGTCGCGGTCGGCGAGCGCCCGGTTGAGCGGGAGCGTCTGCTTTCCGGGGATCCCGAAGGCGACGTCGACCCCGCGGTCGAGCATGTGGTCGACGACCGCTTCGGCGACGGTCGGCGCGTCGACCCCGTCGGCGATCGTACCGCCCGGGGAGTCGGTAGTCTCCATACCGCGAGGTCGACGGAGCGCGTGTTCAAACCTTCGGCGGCATCGGGGGCCGCCGGCCGGTCGGCGGCGTCGCGGCCGCGGGATATCCGAATCAACACATCGGTGGCCGAGAAACGACAGCTATGATCGATATCGCGGTCCAGCTGTACACGCTGCGCTCGATCGACGCTCCGCTCCCGGAGCTGCTCGACCGCGTGGGCGGGGCCGGCTACGACGGAGTGGAGTTCGCCTACCGGGTTGGCGAGTCGCCGATCGAGGCGGTGCTCGCGGCGCTCGACCGGAACGGTCTGGAGGCCGCCTCCGCGCACGTCCCGATCGAGGCGTTGGAAGACGACTTCGACGAGACCGTCGACCGCTACGACCGGCTCGGCGTCGACACGCTCGTCGTCCCGTGGCTCGACCCGACGCACTTCGAGAGCGCGGCCGCGGTCGAAGCGGTCGCGACGCGGCTGAACGACCTCGCGGCGGCCCTCGACGCCCAGCGCGTCCGGCTCGCGTACCACAACCACGACCAGGAGTTCGCGAGCCTCGACGGCGACCCCGCTATCGAGCGACTGATCGACCGGACCGACGATCGGGTCGAGTTAGAGATCGACGCCGGCTGGGCGCTCGTCGGCGGGGCGGACCCCGCCGAGCTGATCGACCGACACGCCGGCCGGATCACGCACGTCCACGTCACCGACGTCGACGCCGATCGCGGCGAGTCGGTCGCGCTCGGCGAGGGCGACGTGGACCTCGACGCGGTCGTCGCAGGCGCGCGGAACGCCGACGTCGAGTGGCTCGTCTACGAGCACGACGACCCCGCCGATCCGATCGCGTCGATCGAGCGCGGGGCAGCGACCCTCCGAAGGGCGCTGCGCTGAGCGTATCGCTCCGTGCGGTGCGATCAGAGCCTATCGCTCCGTGCGATGCGATCAGAGCGCACTGCTCCGAGCGGCGTTGCGCCGGCCGCGGCGATCCCTCGGACGGGACCACACGCGTAGCTACTTTACCACACAGTGTCATGTGATATGTATGCGCTTACCAGAGACTCGCGATCTGTTCGCACGGAAGCTACAGTTTCCGGCCTCACGGAAGGCGGTGCTAGAGACGGTGGGGAGCACGGAGCTGTCGCCTCCGGACGGAGAGGCCACGACGATCCGAGCGGTGATCGAGCGGTCCGACATGGAGGAGTTCCACTCGGCAGACGACCTCTACGACACGATGATGTCGCTCGTCGGGGCGCAGTTTATCGGACGCCGGTACTACGACGACCGCGGCGCCATGCCGCAGGACGAGGACACCGAGGTGAGCTTCTGATGGCGGTTACGCTGGTGTCCGGAGTCAACGGCGTCGGGCTCTCGAGCGTCTGTCAGGCCGTCCGACGCGGGCTCGGAGACGGGTACAAGCTGATCAACTTCGGCGACGTGATGCTCGAACAGGCGGCCGCGATGGGGCTCACGACCGAACGGGCGAAACTGGGCGATCTCTCACAGTCGCAGACGCGCCGGCTCCAGCGCCGCGCGGGCGAGTTCGTCGCCGACGAGGCGGCGGAGGCGGACGTCCTCCTCTCGACGCACTTGGCGGTCGAAACGAAGGCCGGCTACGTCCAGGGGCTCCCCTCGGAGGTGCTCCACGACGTCTCGCCGAGCGCGTTCGTCCTCGTGGAAGCGAGTCCGGAGACCATCCTCGACCGCCGGCGGACGGGCGACCGCGACTCGCACGCGGTGACCGAGCGCAAGATCTCCTTCGAACAGGACCTCAACCGCTCCGCCGCGCTCCAGTACGCGCGCGACCAGAACGCGCCGGTCCGGTTCATCGAGAACGAGGACAGTATCGAGGAGGCGGCCGAGCGCCTGGCGGACTCGCTCTGACGGCCTGAACCGAGATAGGCCCGTCCGTGCTCGGCGTTCCCCGCCGGGGCCGGCGAGTCGGCGGTTCCGTCTCCGACCGTTCCGCGACCGGCGGCTACGCCGCCACGGACGACTCCGCCACGGACTACTCCGCCACGTTCGTCTCGCGCACTCGCACGCCCTTGCGCGCGAGGTGTCGCATCTGGCGCTGCGCGAACTCCTCTTCGCTGGAACCGCGAGTGGCGAGCACGTAGACGAGCGCGGAGCCGGAGGGGCGCATCGTCCGGCCGGCGCGCTGGGAGCCCTGCCGGCGGGAGCCGCCGAGCCCGCTGGCGACGATCGCGACCTCGGCGTTCGGGAGGTCGATCCCCTCGTCGCCGACGCGGGAGACGACGAGAGTGTCGAGGTCGTCCCCGTCCGCCCCGGGCTCGTCGCCGTCCCCGCCCTCTTCCCGGAACCGTCGGAACAGCTCCGTGCGCTCGCGGTGCGGCGTCTCGCCGCTGATGAACGGCACGCCGAGCGCGTCCCCGATCGCCTCGCCCTGATCGAGGAACTCGATGAAGACGAGCGCCTTCTTGTCTCGGTGGGCGGCCAGCAGGTACCGGATCTCCTCGATCTTCGCGGGGTTCTCCGCGGCGACCCGGCGGCGCTCTCGACCGTCGGCGCTGGCGTACTCGTTCTGCGCCAGCTCGTCGCGCCACGGGACGTACCGGATCTCCACCTCGGGCTCCTGGACGAACCCCGCCTCGAAGAGGGCGTCCCAGTCGGCGCCGATCGGCTGGCCGATCAGGGTGTAGATCTCCTCCTCGCTCCCGGTCTCGCGGACCGGAGTAGCCGAGAGCCCGAGGCGGTGTTTGCTCTGGAGCTCCGCCGTGCGGCTGTACACCGGCGCGGTAACGTGGTGGCACTCGTCGAAGCAGATCAGTCCCCACTTCCGGGAGTCGAACAGGGAGCGGTGGCGGTCCATGCCAGCGATCTGGTAGGTCGCGATCGTGATCGGCCGGATCTCCTTCTGCCCGCCGTGGTACAGTCCGACGTCGGCGGGGTCTATCGTCGAGTGTTCGAGCAGCTCCTCGCGCCACTGGCCGGCGAGCTCGCGGGAGGGGACCAGGATGAGCGTCTCGCCGCCGACGGCCGCGATGGTCGCGATGGCGGCCACGGTCTTTCCGGAGCCCGGCGGGCCGACGTACACCCCGGAGCGACGCTCGAGGAACGTCTCGACCCACGTCTCCTGATACGGCCGGAGGTCGGTGGTGAGATCGATATCGACCGGGTCGCCCACGTCGAGGTCGCGGTCGTCCTCGACCGGGTAGCCCGCGTCGTAGAGGGCGCGTTTGACCTCGGCGACGGCGTCCTCGTTCACCCACGCCTCCGTCTCGGAGATCGGCGCGCGGAGGTGGTCGTCGTCGAGGTGCTGGTCCGCGACGTTGCCCATCAGGCTCTCGGAGGCGGCCGCCAAGACGACGTAGTCGTCCTCGTGGGTGTATAAGCGGAACCGGTGCGCACGGCGCCACTGGTCGCGGATCCACTCCTCGAGGTGGTCGTACCGACGCGGGAGCACCGACCGGAGGCTCGCGACGAGGGCGTCGGCGTCGTCGAACGGCGCGGCCCACACGTCCTCCTGCCGGATCCGGTAGAGGTACCCGCGGGTGCCGGGTTCCGTCCCGGTGGTGTCGACGAGGTACGCGAACTGCGAGAGCCGCGCGCGGGTGTACTGCGTCGGGCGGTCGACGACGATCTCGCGGCGGTTCGGAAACGCGACGACGCGCTCGCGGCTCGCCAGCCGCCCCCAGTCGGTCGGGTAGAAGACGACCGGGTCGCTCTCGACGTCGAGCCGGTCCACGTCGCCGCGGTCGACGAGCGCGGCCAGCGCGTCGCGGGCGGCCGACTGCGTCGTGCCGAGCCGACGAGCGACCTCGCTGGCGGTCGCGATCGGTCGCTCCTCGGCCTCGAGGGCCTCGTGGAAGCGGTCGAGCGAGACGTCGGCGGCGGCCGCGGAACCGTCCTCGGCGCCGGACCCCTCGGGGTCGTCGGTCATTGACGACAGTTCGGCCGCGACGCTGAAATGGGTAGCGTCCGCGGCTCGGAGCGAGGAGGCGGACGGACGGGGCGCGGCCTTATCGACCGGAGCGCCCGTGACAGCCCCGGGAGGTGATCGCGTCCTTCGAGCGGAACCGGCAGCCGCAGTCGTCGCACCGGACGTACGGCTCGCCCGGCTCGGTCTTCAGGCGGTGATCGCCCACCACGAACGGTCGGGTCACGGTCCGGGGGCGGATTCGGTCGGGGATCGGCGTCGACGCCGACTCGCTGAGCGCCGCCCGCACGGCGATGGTGTCGACGTCCACGGGGTCCCACCGGCGGGCGTCGAGGGCCGCCTCGCGGTTGGCCACCTCGGTCCAACCGGTGACGACGACGGGAGAGTTCGTCTCCGTGTCGCCGACGACGACGACGAACCGGATGCCCCCGTCGACGAGGGCGAACCGCCAGCCGTCGGTCCGGTTCCAGCGGAGCTGACCGCGGCGGATCGCGTCGCTCACGGTGCGGGTCGACACGTAGCGACCCGGCTGTTCCAGCCGGTCGCGGAAGTGATCGGTGAGGGCGTAGAGACCGGGGTCGCGGACCGGCGGATCCTCCGCGGTTCGCGCGACGGAGGACCGGCGCGCAGACGGCGAGCACTGCCGTCGATAGTCGCCCGTCTCGGGGTCGAAGGGAAGGGGGTCCGACCTCCCCGCCCGCCGGCGTGACCCCGCCGGCGCGGTCGTGGACGCAGTCCGACGCTCCGTCGATCCGGAACGGGATGACTCCGCGTCTCCCGCTCCGCCCTGTCGGGATGCCACTGAGTGACAGTACAGAGTCGGCTCTTAAGTGTGTTACGCCGACACAGGGGTGCGGTCCGCGGATCGGCGTTCGACGTCGGCCGGGAGTCCACTCCGGCCGCGAACTACTCGTGGCCGGAGACCCGGACGGGCTCGTACGGCTCCTCCAGCCACTCGACGTCCGACCCGGAGAGGTCGATGTCGAGGGCCTCGACCGCGTCCTCTAGGTGTTCGACGCTCGACGTGCCGACGATCGGCGCGTCGACGATGTCCTTGCCGGCCACCCACCGAAGCGCGATCTGCGCCATCTCCACGCCCTTCTCGTCGGCCAACTCCTGGACGCGCCGGTTGATCTCCTCGCCGCCGCCCTCGCGGTACGGCCGCCCGAGTTCGGTCTCGTGCTCTCCGCGGAGCGTGGCGTCGTCGCGCTCGAAGGGCCGCGCGAGGTAGCCGGCGCCGACCGGGCTCCACGGGATCATGCCGATCCCCTCCCTCTCGCAGAGGGGAACCATCTCGCGCTCCTCCTCGCGGTACGCGAGGTTGTAGAGGTTCTGCATCGTGGCGAAGCGTTCGTACCCCTCGCGCTCGCTCGTGTGGAGCGCCTCGGCGAACTGGTGGGCCCACATCGAGGAGGCGCCGACGTACCGCACGTCGCCGCGCCGGACGGCGTCGTCGAGCGTCGCCAGCGTCTCCTCGATCGGCGTGTCGTCGTCCCAGCGGTGGATCTGATACAGATCTATCGTGTCCATCCCGAGCCGGTCGAGGCTGTGCTGTAGCTCCTGTTCGATCGCCTTCCGCGAGAGCCCGCCCGAGTTCGGGTTCGACTCGTCCATCTCGCCGTACACCTTCGTCGCGACGACGAACCGGTCGCGGTCGTACTCCGCGAGGACGTCGCCGAGGATCGCCTCGCTCTCGCCGGTCGAGTAGACGTTCGCGGTGTCGAAGAACGTGACCCCGAGCTCGATCGCGCGCTCGACGAGCTCGCGGCCCTCCTCCTCGTCGAGCATCCACTCGTGCTCGCTCCCGAAGCTCATACAGCCGAGCGCCAGTTCGCTGACGGTCGTTCCCGTGTCACCGAGCGTCGTGTACTCCATACGGATCGGGCGTCGGGATCATTAATAAATCGGACCGACTGCGCGGACTGAGAGTTAAAAAGGAATCCCGCCCTACAGCGCCGGCGGCTCGCCGCGACCGATGACGATCTCCTGCCCCTCCACGTCTTCGAGAGACGCAACCCGTCCCCCGATTTCGACGCGTCCGGACGTCGTCTCGACGACCAGCGAGGCGACCTCCTCGGACTCCTCGAACGCGAGGTCGACGACGCGGCCGCTGACGGTGACCGCCTCGCCGGTCTCGATGTCGCGTCCCTCGACGGTGGCGTAGAACCCCTCGCCGCCGAACTCCCTGACGTCCTTGACGGCGCGGCGGATCGACGCGTAGCGGCGCGGGAACGGGCGCGCCGCGCCGTCGGTGGCGAGAGTCTCCGCCGTCGTCCACAGCACGGTACCGAAGAAGCCGGAGACGAGGAACCCGAGCGCTGAGCGGTTGAAGATGACCCCGTAGCGCTCGCGGTCGTCGCGGAGCGCGTCCTGCGTGGCGTAAACGGAGTACTCACCGTCGGCGACCGCGAGGATGGGCGTGGTGATCCCGCGTCGCGCCCGTGCGATGGTCGACACTTCGAGGTAGTCGAACTCGTCCGGGTCCGGCGCCTTCGAGGCGGGAGTGACGAGGAGTTCGACGCTGACGCCGTCGGCCACCTTCGCCGCGAGTTCGTCGCGGAAGCGGCGAAGCAGACCGGGGGTCAGCGAGACGGCGAGCTCGAACTCCGCGCCGGCGATTATCTCCTCCAGGTACCGGAGTATCGTCGAGCGCGACTTCACGAGGGAGACGGCCTCGGTCTCCCGGGTCGGAGCGGTGTACCTCGCCTCGAGTTCGTCGACCATCTCCGCGAACGACGACCGGAGGTCGCCGAACGCGTCTTCCGGGTCGACGGCGACGATCTTCATCGGACGCGACTCGCGGAGCTCCACGAGCCCGCGGTCCGAGAGGCTCCGGACCGTGTCGTACACGCGCGGCTGCGGGATGTCCGTCCGGTCGGCGATGTCGCTCGCCGTCAGTTCGCCGTGCTCCAACACCGCGAGGTAGGCGTCGATCTCGTACTCGCCGAGGTTGAACCGGTCCCCGACGTGGTCGAGGGTGTCGCGGAGGTCGTCGGTCATATCGAGTACGATACGCCCCTCCGATATAGGTTTTTACTATGAGTCGAGTTGCACGCGTTTTCAGAGCGGGATCCTTCGAGACGACGAAGTCGACAGGGGCGGAGACGACGAGGCCGGCGCTTTCACAGAATGACAAGGCGGATGCCCCGACCCTTGAGGTCGGGGAGGAAGTCGACAACCGATGACACAAACCACGGTACGATGGCAACCCGACTCCCAGACATATAAATAACACCAGCCGCATGTGTGAAATCACGGTGGAATACCGTCGTACTGCCGTCATCAAACTGGACACTCCCGAAGGAACTGGCGACTCCCTTCGAGAGACAGTCGAGCAGTTCAAACACTGCGCCAACACCGCCAGCGAATGGTGCTGGCACGGCGACGACGGATACCACGTCACCTCAAAAGCTAAAGCCGAACAAGCCCTCTACGACCGACTCCGCGACGAAACCGACCTCACCGCCAACCTCGTCCAGAAAGGGATTCGCAGAGCAGTCGAGGCCGTCAAAAGCGGCGTCGAACGCCTCAAACGCGACGAAACCACGTCGCAACCGTACTTCTCGTCAGACAGCGCAGTCTACGACAAACGAAGTGCGACGTTCCACCGCGACCATGTTTCTCTTTCGACCGTAGACGGGCGCGTCGAGTGCGATTACATCCTGCCCGACGACTCGGAGACACCGCCGACCAAGTACGTCTCCGACGAGGATTTCGAGTTTCGGATGGCGCACTTGCAGTATCGCGATGGTGACTGGTATCTCCACGCCTCAATGCGGAAAGTCGAAGCAGACGAGGAGTCGCCCGAATCCGAGTCCAAGCACAGAACAGTCCTTGGTGTGGATTTAGGCGTGAACAACCTCGCCGTTGCTTCGACGGGGAGATTCTGGTCGGCAGACGAGTTCAACCACTGGCGTCGGGAGTACGAGAAACGCCGTACATCACTACAGCAGTGCGGTTCTCGACACGCCCACGAGAACGTCGAGAGCGTCGGACAGAAAGAGTACGGACGGTTCGAGATACACCTCCATACGGTGGCGAACGAGCTTATCGGGGAGGCCGTCGAACACGATTGTTCGCACGTCGTGTTCGAGGAGTTAACCCACATTCGGGAGAACGTCTCGAAAGCGACGTGGCAACACATCTGGGCGTTCCGACGCCTCTCCGAGTACGTCGAATACAAAGCCAAAGACCACGGCGTCGAAGTCGTACAGGTTGACCCACGCAATACGTCGAAGCGATGTTCGACATGTGGGTTTACCCACCCGGACAATCGGTCGGGTGAGACGTTCAGGTGTCAGCAGTGCGGGTACGAGAACCATGCCGACTACAACGCCTCGAAGAACATCGGTTTACAGTATCTCCGTCGTCGGCAAAATGCAGACGATGGAGGCGCACCCGTAGATGTGCGCTTGAATCGCGGGACGCTGAACGTGAGTGGGGAGTACATACCCCCCGCCTCGGCTGAGGCATAGAACGGGAGTCCACGCGAAAGCCTCGGGGTCGTACGGAAATCGCAGATTTCCGTGATGACGAGAGACAAAGTCTCTCGAACCACTTGACTCCGAGGCGATTTACATGTACATCCGGTCGTACCCTCCTTCCGGCTCGCGCTCTTCCATCCGCTCGGCGAGGCCCTCGTAGTGGTTGCGGACCTCCTCCGCGAACGAGGTCAGCGGCCCGGAGTCGACTCCGAGGTCGTAGGTTTGGTTCACCGTATCCACGAGCCGCACCGTGGCCTCCACGTCCGGGGCCTGCGCGTGGACGGGCGTGATGAGCACGCCGACGCCGAGCGACGAGTCCATCCCTCGTTCGAGCAGCGAGGCGTTCGTCCCGTCGAGGAAGCCCGCCTCCATCGGCGGGACCGTCTCGTCCGCGAGGCGCGCCTCGCGGTAGTCGTCCGTCGCGACGTAGAAGGTGCGGTGAGCGTCCGGACCGTGCGGGATCGGCACCCCGGCCAACACCGTGATCTCCGAGACTCCGGCGCCCTCGGTCCAGTCGAGGACCGCCGTCGAGAGTAGTTTCCCGAGCGCGGGCGGAACGAACTGCTCGGCCACGAGCACGGTGACGTCGACGTCGTCCGCGGAGTACAGTCGGATCGGATGGCGCGGTCGCCCCTTCGCGAACGGGGTGATCGACGGCAGTCCCTCGATCCGGACGTGTCCGGTTTCCTCGAGGTCGAGGTCGTTGACGAGGTAGTCCACGGCGGTCAGTCCGGCGAGGCCGAACGACGAGAAGCCGGCGACGAGAACGTCGCTCGGCGCGGAATCGTGCGCGACGCTGAACGACGGGTTCGCGGGCGGGGTCTCGGACATGGTGCCGGGTTCGCTCGGCGGGATGATAGTGGTTTCCCGGTCCGCGACCTCAAGTTCCTGAACACTGTCCCGACTTTGTCTCCCCGACGCCGTCCCGACTTTGTCTCTCCGACGCCGTCCCGAATCCGCAGGAAGGGAGAAACCCTTTTTCCGGTGGGCGACGGCGGACTTGCTATGGCACAGCCCGCGGGCGCGGCGTCGATATCGGGGACGCTCCTCGGTCCGATGCTGGGGCGGGTCCTCGACCCGGTGACGAACGTCGTTTCCCGCTTGGCGTCGCTCCCCGGTTCGGGGCTGGCGTTGGTGCTCCTCTCGGTCGGACTGGGGGTGCTCGTCTCGAAGTTCCTCGTTCGGCTCATCGGCCGCCCGGTGGCTCGGCGGGTGTCGAGACAGAGCGTCGCCCAGACGATCGTCCGCGGTGTCCGCGTCGGGACGATCGCCATCGCGCTGTTGTTCGGGCTCCGAGCGGCCGGCTTCCAGTTCACCGACCTGCTCGTCGGGACGGCGGTGTTCTCGGCCGTGATCGGTATCATCCTCGCTCCGCTCGTCGGGAACTTCATCAACGGCGTGTTCATCCTCGCGGACCAGCCGTTCGAGATCGGCGACATGATCGAGCTGGAGAACGGGACCACGGGGTTCGTCGAGGACATCACGATCCGGTACACCAAGATATTCACCCTCGACAACACGTTCCTCGTCGTTCCCAACGGGGCGATGCGCGAGCGCGACGTGACCAACTTCTCGGCGGAGGACGAGCGCACGCGGCGGTCCATCGACGTGCTCGTCACCTACGAGAGCGACATCCCACAAGCTCGACGGCTCATCGAGCGGGCGGCTCGAGACTGCGACGCCGTCATCAACGGCGGCCCGGACATTCGCGTCGGCGTCGCGCGGTACGTCGCCAGCCCGGACTGCCGACTCCACGAGTTCGGCGACGACGGGATCCTGCTCCGGCTCCGGTACTGGGTGAAGAAGCCGTACAAGCTCGCGAAGGTGCAGTCGGACGTGAACACCCGGATTCGCGAGCGCCTCACCGACGCCGACGTCGAGATGGCGTACCCGCACCGCCATCTCGTCTTCGACGACACCTCCGGCGTCGCGCGGGTGGGGGGTCCGGAGGACGGGCGCCCGGCCGGCGAGCGGGCGGGTGACAACCCCGTCGACGACGGCACGCGGGGCGGCCGCACAGTTGACGGCGACTCCCCGGCCGACGACCTCGAAGACGACCGGTCGGACAGTGAGAAAGCCGTCAGCGACAGCACGGAAGGCGATCGGCCGACGGGCGGCGACGGCGTCTGAGACCACTGCACCACGCGGACCGCCGGAATCGGAAGCCTGATTGACCGAGCCGTTCACTTATAAATCAGTGAGCGACGAGCCCTCCGAGGACCGACCGGATTCCCCTCCAGGGGTCGACGGAAACGGCCCTCATAATGGCGACGACCCCGATGGCGACGGTTCTGGCGGCAGCGACGGCCTTGACGGTGGCGGGCCCGGCGGCAGTGATAGCCCCGGCGGTGACCGGCCCGGCGACGGCGACGAACGCGTCCCCAAGGAATCGATCACGGGGGGGAGCTTGGTGCGGCCGCTGTTCCAACTGGCGTGGCCCATCGTCGTCATCCAGCTGCTGCAGGTGACGTACAACGTGGTCGACACGCTCTACCTCGGCCGGCTCTCCGCGGAGGCGGTCGGGGCGATCAGCCTCGCGTTCCCGCTGATATTCCTGCTTATCGCCGTCGCCGGCGGGTTCACCACCGCGGGCGCCATTCTCGTGGCGCAGTACACGGGAGCAGACGGCGACCGGTCGGCGGGGCTGGTCGCGGGACAGACGATCTTCACGGTCTCCGTGCTCTCGGTGTTCATCGGGGTCGCGGGGTACTTCTACACGCGCCCGGCCCTGGAGCTCCTCCCGAGCGACCCCGCCACGGCGGCGACGGTGATCCCCCTCGCGGCCGACTACATGGAAGTCATCTTCGCCGGCATCCCGCTGATGTTCGGCTTCTTCGTCTTCTCCGCGCTGATGCGCGGCTACGGCGACACCCGGACGCCGATGGCGGTGATGCTCGTCTCCGTGGTCCTGAACGTCCTTCTCGACCCATTTCTCATCTTCGGGTTCGCGGACAACCCGCTGTTCGAATGGCTCGCGGGGGCCCCGGCCGTCGGCGCGGTCGACCCGGTCGCGCTGGAGGCCACGCTGTTCGCGGCCACCGGATTCACCGGGTACGGGATCGAAGGAGCCGCGATAGCGACGATCTTCTCTCGGGGAGTCGCCACCGCGATCGGTATCTGGCTGCTGTTCGGCACCGGACTGGGCCCCGCAGTCACGGTGAGCCACCTCGTCCCCGACCTGGGGTTCATCCGCGACATCTTCCGGCTCGGGCTCCCCTCCAGCGTCGAGCAGACGACCAGCGCGCTCGCGATGATCACCCTCACGGCGATGGTGGTCACGTTCTCGCCGCCGGTGGTGGCGGCCTACGGGCTCGGGAACCGACTCATCTCGCTCGTGTTCCTCCCCGCGATGGGGCTCGGGCGCGCGATCGACACGATGGTGGGGCAGAACCTCGGTGCGGACCGGGCTGATCGCGCCGCGCGGTCGGTCAAGCTCGCCGCCGGGACCGGTGCGGGCGTGATGTTCCTCGTCGCGGTCGTCGCGGTGGCGTTCACCGAACCGATCGTTGGCGCCTTCCTCGGCGACGTGCCGGACGCGCCCGCGACGGTCGGCTACGCCGGCGAGTACGTTCGGATCCGTTCGGTCGAGTTCGCCTTCATCGGCGTCTCGCAGGTGATCCTCGGCGCGTTCCGCGGCGCCGGTAACACGAAGACCGCGATGGTGATCTCGATCCTCACGCTCTGGGTCGGCCGCGTCGCCAGCGTGGGCTACCTGGTCTTCGTCGTCGGGTGGGGCGAGACGGGGGTCTGGGTCGGCATGGCACTCGGTAACATCCTCGGCGCGGTGATCGGGGTCGCTTGGTTCGCCCGAGGAACGTGGACCGAACGCTACATCGAAGAGCCGGAACCCGATGTCGACCCGGTCGCGAGCGACTGAGGGGCCGGTACCGGGAGAGACGGAGGGCTCAGTGCCGGAAGAGGTGGATCGCGTGGTCGTCGCGGAGCAGACAGAATCGAGCGCCGTCGTTCTCGGGGAATGTCGTTCCGATCTCCCGCGTCGTGAACAGTCGGTCGAACGGGGCGTCACAGACCGGGCACGGGACGTCCTTTCGATTCTTCCAGAGTCGCGTCGATCCCGTGTCCTTGAGCTGTTTCAGCGCGTGGCGGTGGTCGTGGACGTCGAACCGCGTCATAAGCGGCAGTCGATGGGGCGGCGGTTGAATGTGCCCCCGCGAGTATCACGCGTGATTTCGACGTGTTCGGCGCGTCGGATCTCTCTGTTCGGCGTGTCGGGTCTCTCTGTTCGGCGCGTCGGGTCTCTCTGTTCGGCGTGTCGGGTCTCTCTGTTCGGCGCGTCGGGTCTCTCTGTTCGGCGCGTCAGGTCTCTCGGTCGGCTAGTTGCGACCGAGCCCGTTCGAGCGCCGCGGCGTCCCCGACCCGAACGTACTCGCCGAGCGCGTCGGCGGCGTCGACGAGCGCGTCGGCGTCCGCGGCGGGGACGTCGCCGTTGAGCGCCTCGACGCGTTTCGCTCTGTCGCGGAGGCGCCCGAGGACCTCTC
This sequence comes from Halorubrum sp. Ea8, assembly GCF_002252925.1. Taxonomy (NCBI): domain Archaea; kingdom Methanobacteriati; phylum Methanobacteriota; class Halobacteria; order Halobacteriales; family Haloferacaceae; genus Halorubrum; species Halorubrum sp. Ea8. The sequence continues at coordinate 2,182 of NZ_NHPF01000049.1, read as the reverse complement.
TGGCCGGTGCGATCCGGGACTGCGGGTCGTCGCCGGCGACCGTTACCGTCGGCGCGGGCGCTTCCTCGTCGCTCATTATTTCGGAGTCGGCTTCGACCTCAGGGGCGGTTTCGACCTCGGTGGCGTCGACGGCTGCGTCGTCCGTTTCGCCATCGGCGTCGAGTTCGTCGAGGAACGCGAGGAGGTCGCTCCGGTACTCGTCGACCGCGCGAGCCGCCGCCATCCCGCGTGCCTCGCGCAGTCGCTCGGGGACGTCCGCCGTCGCGGGGCGGTCGCCGTCGTCGGCTCCGGCCAGCAGATCGAGGAGGTACTCGCGGCCAGCGTCGGTCGGATCGCGGAGCCGGTCGTAGCAGTCGACCGCCTCCAGGAGCTCTCGGGCCGCGAGGTAGACGGTGTCGAGCGGGAGCAGCTCTCCGCCGCGAACGAACCCGCGCTTGCGGACGTACTCGCGGAGGTCCGACTTGAGGTCGTCGACCCCCTCCGCGGGCAGGGTCCCGCTCGCGTCTCCGAACCGGGCACGATGTGGGCTGAGGTCGAGGGACGCGGGGGCGTCAGTGTGGGCCGTGCGGTCGTCGACGCCGACGCTTCGGAGGCTCCCGCAGTCCGGGCACTCGACGCTTCCCGTCTCGTAGTACGACCACCGAGCGCCGCACCCCTGGCACTCTCGCTCGCCGCGGACTTTCATACTCGGAGCCTCGGACCGTCCGGCGTAAAGGGCTGTGGTCGGCGACGCCTCGGCGGCGTTCCGCATGCGTTCCGGCCGGGCTTCGGCGGCACTTCGGCGAGGGTTCGCAACACGTTATATAAGCGATCCGTGAGAACTGTCGGCCATGAGTTGGCACGCCGTCGCCGCCCTCGACGACGCGGTCGACGCCACGCGTCGGTTCCTGTTCCCGTTCAGCCTGGTTCGCTGGGCGAAACTCGCCCTCCTCGTACTCTTGATGGGCGGAAGCGGCGCGAGCGCGAACGTTCCGGTTTCATTCGTCTCCGACACCGACGTGGCGCCGCCTCGGGGGATGGATTCGGGCGTCGGCGGCGTCGGTCCGAACCCCGCGACTATCGAGCGGTCCGTAGGGTCGATCGATCCGGGGACGCTCGCAGTCGTCGCGGTCGGAATCGGCCTGCTGATCGTCGCGGTCTCGGTCGTCTCGCTGTCACTGCGGCTGGTCTTCTACGACGCCATCCGCACGAACGAGGTCCGGATCTGGCGGCCGTTCCTCGCACGGCTCCGCCAATCGATCGGGCTGTTTCTGTTTACCGCGACGCTGAGCATCGCAGCGGCGGCGCCCGTCGCGCTCGCGGCGTTCGTTACGGTCGCTGGGGACGCTCCGATCGGGTGGGAGCCGGTCGACGCGGTAGCCGGAACGCTCGGGTCGCTATCGGTCGGTACGGCCGTCGTTCTGGGAGTTCTCGGCGCCGCGTTCGTCGCAGTCGCCGTACTCGCGCTTCGCTTCACCTACGAGTTCGTCGTGCCGACCATGATCGTCGAGGAGACCGGGGTTCTCGGGGGATGGAGTCGGTTCTGGACAACGCTGCGCGCCGAGTGGACGGAACTGGTGGTCTATCTTCTCGTCCACTTCGTCGTCTCGCTGGGGCTTTCGGTCGTCGCGGGGATCGCGGCCGTGTTCGCCTTCGCGCTCGTGGCCACGGTCGCCGGCCTCGTGCTCCTCCTCGTGGCCGTCGCTCTCGGTGGACTTGGCGCGCTGGTTGGAACCGCAGCCGGGGCGGCGGCAATCGGGCTCGCGGTGCTCGCCGGGTCTGCGCTCCTGCTCGTGCTTCTGTTGCCGGTGCAGGTTCTCACCCAGTCGTACCGCATCGCCTATGAGGTATCGACGCTCGGTGGGATGGATCCCGACCTCGCGCTGCTTCACCCCGACCTCGGTACTCGGGCTTCCGGGCCGGCAGGGGCGGACGGCGCCGATTCCTCCGACCGTTGAGCGTTCTGATCGCTGAGCGCTCTGACTGCTGGGCGCTCTAGTCGTTGATCCTTCTGGTCGCCGAGCCCACGAGACNNTCCTTCTGGTCGCCGAGCCCTCGGCCCTCTCGACTTCACCGACGAGGACTCGAAGGAGTTCGCGACGACGCGGTCTCGGGAGCGTTGTCACATCGACGACTGGTGGGTTCGGTCGAGTCGGAGGTACCACGTCGAGGAAGGGAGTGACACACCGGGTTTCCGGTGAAA
>NZ_NHPF01000098.1:0-9893 GCF_002252925.1 Halorubrum sp. Ea8 | reverse complement strand
TCCCTCCCCCCCTAGGGCTGTGTTATAGCCCGCGTATCTGTAGAATAATAGAGACCAGTGAGAGACCAGCTAGGTGATCACGACAAAACTCCTTCAGAGGGATTGTCAACGAAATAATTAGTCGGCTCTTTGTCGTGCCATGAGAGCACTAACAAGTAGCGCAATCAGTGCCAGACCGGAGCTAAAGCCGGGAGTACTATCATCAGTACTTCCATCCCCTGCGCTCGAGTCTTGTGACGATGTCCCAGTCGATGCGTCCGATGATTCAATAACAGAAATGGTCGTCGTCGTTGTATTCGTCTTATTAGCGCCATTTTCGACGGTTAGCTCAACCTCAACGTCACCTGCCTGTTCAAACTCAGTCGTTACTGACTCTCCATTGTGTGACTCTCCGTCAATCAGCCACTCGTATGAGACGACTTCACCGTACTGATCCGTAGAATTGCTAGCATTAAGCGAAACAGTATCTCCAACAGCTACCTCGGAAGGTGAGTTGATTTCTGCTTTAGGCTCACCCGTAGCACTCACCGCAAAGTACGAGAATCCAGGTGTCTCAGCTTGAAGCACGATAGCATCGTTAGATTCTTCGACGACAATAGAATCTATCTGCTGCCACTCACCGTCGGCAAAGCGGTATACTTGCAGATCGTCCGTTACAGCTCCGAGCTCCTCAATCTGAGTCGTATCTGCTCTAAATTGGAGTGTTGCAGTCTCGGTGGTTACGTTGTCCGGGACAGTGATTTGTGATACCGACACTAGCGCACCAGGGGCAGGACCAGTTTCACTGGGTGTGTCGTTAAGCGCCGTCACCGAGACGTTCCCTGCAACGTCAGCAGAGTCCCACGTAATACTGACAACATCTGACTCTCCGGAGAATCGGACTTGAGAGAGACCAAATCCTTCGTCACTTACAATTGTCTGCTGCTCTGTGTGGACTGATTCAACATCAGCAGGCAGGCCGGGAGTGCTGGCACCAGTGTCGGCCTCAGACGTGCTGTCATCAGTGTTGTTTCCACCTGTACTGTCAGTCTCTGATCCATCATCGGTACCACCACCCCCACCGCCACCGCCAGTTGCCGGCGGAGATGGCTCGGGGGCAATTTCTGGCAGCGTAACGCGTTCAACCTCAATGTCGATCGATGCTGTCGTATCCGCGGATTCAACAGTGAAGGTTTCGTTGACGCTTGTGTCCGTCTCCGTCTCCCATGACAACGAGACGGTCGTACTCTCGTTGTACGCTAACGAGACCGACGTCGAATCAAGAACGTCGCCGTCAGCGTTTACCAAGTTAATATCCTGTGTTGCAGACAGTGCGCCTTCATTCTCGATGATAGCATCGACCGTGACTGTCTCACCAGCATCAATGGGCGAGTTTGACCCAGTTACTGTGGTACTGAACAGCGGAGCAAGCTCCTCCTGTGACGCACTCAGATTGATCTCTTGGGTCCCAGACTCGAACGAGATCGAATTGACGGTAACACCACCAACACGGAATGTGACCTCGTCACCATCAGGAGGCTGAACCTCCAACTTCTCATCACTAATTGTTGGGCCACCGAACTGGCCGTTCTCGCCAGTCATGATCGAGTCCTGTACCTCTCCGTCTGCGACAGCCTCAATCAGAACCGGTCCAGAGAGCGTCCCACCGGTGACCTCTAGTTCACCATAATACGTCGCTGGAAGGCTTGGAACGTCACCACCGTCGTCTTGTGCAACCGCAGATCCTACACCAAACACGGGAAACCCAATACCGCTAACGAGAACACATACCGCAAGTGTGATCGCTATCGACCGACGAGAGCTCATGTACCATCAGTAGAAATTGATGGTGTATAAGCTTGCGGATTAGTTCAGAAATACTGAAATTGAGGCCAATAGGTAGAGAAATTCACCCCCACAAAAAGTAGGCAGCACAACAAAATGTACATACTCCTGTTAGAAAGGAAACTGTCGTTATTCTATTCAACAGCACGGACAAGATACGGAATGGCACAACCGAGGAGAAGAGCCCCAACCACAGCGAACACTGCCGTTGGTGACATGATTTCAATTGTTTCTAGCAACGCGATGACCATATCTATTTAACAACTGTCTAATATTTAAAAGAAACTTTTCGCTTGCAGATGGATATATCAGCAGCTAATCTGACAAAAATCAACTGAGAGGATCACGGTTCTGCGAGATTGAGCGCCCGCATGGCAGCAGCTGAGACAGTCACACCTCGATCGCCTGCACTCGCGTGTTCATTGGTTACCTGTTCAATTAGGTCTGCAATAGCCTGATGGAACGCTATTGGCTGTTGTCCATGCAGTCGACTCGTTGCTTTATTCGGATAATCGACCGCACGGTGGCGGACATACGCGTCGAGAAAACCGGCTTGGCCTGCCTCGCCAGCATGATCAACAATTGTGGGGAGCGTTTCGACAGTCGCTCGCCCACCAACCGGACAGCCCCATGCAGCAAGTGTGCGACCGAGGACCGACCCGTGAGTTGCTGGGAGCACCTCAGTAGCTCGTGACTCAAATTCTTCGTGCCGGCGTGTCGGATGGACGCCGACATCACGAAATACCTCCTCGAGCTCGTCAAGCGAGACCCGACGACCAGCTGCAACACTTGGAACATAGTTTTTTGCGGCAATTGATCCACCCCCGAGAAGATGTCCAGCGAGCGCCGCCAGCGCCACACTCATGTCGCCGTCAGGGTCGACCCAGCCATGCCGTTGGGCAAGCATGACGCCACGAGCGGCGTCTGGCATCCCATCCTCATCAACCCACGCACGGATGCGACCGCGTGGAAGTTCGACAATTGTAGACAGGGCCGTAGAGCCTTTGTTCGGGTTGTTGGCAGTAGCTTCGACAACTCGATTGTAATCTCGGACTGCCTCGTATGGATCCTCGTAACTTGGATGATTGTACGTACGAGCGAGGGCAGCGACAATCATGTCAAAATGGTTGGGTACCTGTTTGTAACAATAACAATAAAAGAAAATGAAACACCGATGGTGACGATTAAATATGGTTGTTAGCAGCCTCCATTGCGGAGAATGGCAGACTGGTCACCACTCGACCAAGAAAGCGTTGCATTTTCCCCGGTAAATCCGGTTGCAACATCGTCACCAGCCGTAAGCGTCCCACTCTGAGCGGATCCAGGAGAAGCGTTCAGAGTGTCGCCATCGAGCGAGTCCCCACCGCCATGGACAAGAGTATTACCCTCACACTGGAAACTCGCCTGTGGTGCCGAGTCGCCGAGTGAGTCGCCCAGCCCGAGCACGAACGTCCCGATCACAGCTGCTAGAATGACGGTTATAGCAACCATGAGTATCACACCAATGACAGGTGAGACAGCACGATCGTCGCCGAACATTTGGTCTAACTTCATGTTATGTCTGGCTTATATTCCAGTAGGGAGTGACTTAATCATACCGGCCCGACTCTCAATAGTGATACCATCCATCAAACAAAGCAAATAGAAGAATCGGGAGATACGGCTGGTGAGGGTCATCGCCAGTGGACTTGCCATCCACCATCTGTGTAGTATCCAGCACTTGTATGTGTGAGTACGAGGTCACTCTGGACCACAGTTGCAGGCACCTCATAGATGAGCGTCCACTGCTCGCTGTCACCGGGGGCCAGATCAGTCCAGGTGTCAGTCGTGTCCCCGCCAATCGACGTATGTGGTCGCTCCGTTGTTCGTCTGGTAGTATGCAGTTGGAAACCATTCACATCAGGTGTCCGGCGCTGCTCGGCTGTTGGGTTACGCACTTGCAGCGGTAGGACAACAAGTTGTGTGCGTGTCGACGTTGACACCGTAACTGAAGTCCCATCAGATCGGGTTCCAGTGTAACGATCAGTAAAGATTGGTATTCCAACACTGAAGACATGGCCTGTCGCAGGTCGATAGGAGCCTCCCCACGATCGAGTGCTTAATTCGACTGTTGTACTGGCGGTAGCGGTGACTCGGGTTTCTCCAGCTGTTGCCCAAGCGGTCCACAAAAGCGCTCCTCTCTCCCAGTTTGCTATCGGCTGCGTGCTCGTGTATGTCTTGTCCGGCTCAAGTGTCGTCTCTACGGTGTTCAATGTTTGAAAGACCATCTGTGGCCGTCGCACGTCGACACCAGATGTGACCGTTGTCGCTGTCTCCCCAGTGTTCGTCACACGGAGATCATAGGTGTTTTCGAGTCCCGTGTCAAGCGTCTCTGGGGCCGTCAGATCGATTGACAACTGTGGCGTCGATGTGTCCGGGGTCGCAGTGGTGGTATTGGACTCATTCCTTCCGGGGGTCGACGACGATGGAGCGTCTGTTTCTGGCTGTGGGTCGACAGACGATTGCGGGGGTGACTCAGGTTCAGTGAAGAGACACCCGGCAAGAGAAAATGCCGCTGCTGTGCCCGCTCTGGTGAGCCACTGTCGGCGCGAGTGGGTCAATCGCGAATCGTCTCTACGTGGAGGTGAGTCAGACATACGAGTATACTACACTGAGCCAATCAAGTTGGATAGCAATATCCTAGATGTCTAGCAGTGTATATCTTTGTCAGGCTGTTGGCGCGTGTAACACAGATGACCCAGAAGTATCCAATCAGACGAGAGGCACTATAGAAATAACTACAGGAATTACTATAGGTATTACTATAGACAATGCTATAGGGATTCAAAAACACCGTGTACGAACCTGAAAAGCCTGAAAGACAGTTAGCTGGATATAGGCGCTAAGCCCCCACCCTCAACGGAGCGATCGAAGGGAGCGGAGTAGGGTGGGGATACAGCGCCGTCATCATCTGTTCATACAGCGAAACGGTTGCAGGCCCACAGACCCACGTAGTCACAACGTTTTTTACTGGGGTACCGTACAATAGTACGAACCCAATGGAGTACGACCTCGATTCGGGAGCGCACTCGACGTATTCCCTGCACTACCACCTGATACTCACTACGAAGTATCGGCGCGGAGTGCTAACCGAGGAGCGAACCCAATTCATTCGCGGGGTTATCAGCGGGTTCACGGACAAGTACGGCGTCGAACTGACGAACCTCGACGGAAAGGACGACCACGTTCACATCCTGTTCCGAGCGAAACCAACCACAGACCTCGTGAAGTTCATCAACACGGTCAAGGGCGCGACCGCCCGCCGTATCCGTAACGAGTACGAGGATGAACTGAAAACCGAACTGTGGGGCGACTCGTTCTGGAACGACTCGTACTGCCTCATCTCGACGGGGCAGGTGTCGCTGGATGTGCTGAAACAGTACGTCGAAGACCAGCGGGAGAGCTGATGTACTACGCCTACAACTACCGCCTCAAGCCGTCCGACGCCCACCGTGAGGAGTTGGACCGCCACCGCGATATTTGTCGGCAACTCTACAACCACACGCTCTACCGCCTCAACGAGTATCAAAACGAACACGGCGAACTGCCTTCTATGACCACGCTTCGGTCGGAACTCCCCGACCTCAAGAAGTGGTGGGACGGCCTCTCCGACGTGTACTCGAAGGTTCTCCAAACCGTCGTTGAACGGTTGTTCGACAACCTCAAAGGGCTCTCCGCGCTCAAGGAGAACGGCTACGGCGTCGGTCAACTCAAATGGAAGCCGCCACGGGAGTTCCGCAGTTTCACGTACAGCCAGTCTGGCTTCAAGCTCGACAAAAAGGGCGGTCAGACTGTGCTGTCACTCTCGAAACTCGGAGACATACCGATTCGGCTCCACCGCGCCATCCCCGACGACGCGAAGCTCAAACAGGTCACGGTCAAGAAGGAACCGACGGGCGAGTGGTTCGCCACGTTCGGAGTCGAAATAGACCGTGAACCGCCCGAACCGCCTGAGAATCCCGAGCGGTGCGTCGGCATTGACGTGGGAATTCTCAAGTACGCCCACGACACCGACGGGACCGCCGTCGGGTCGCCCGACCTCTCCGCCGAACGGGAGCGTCTGGAACGCGAACAGCGGTCCCTCTCACGGAAGGAACACGGGTCGAACAACTACGAGAAGCAACGACGGCGGGTCGCGGAGTGTTACGCCGACCTCCGACGGAAGCGCCGTGACTTCCTACATAAGCTCTCGAACTACTACGCTCGGGAGTACGACCTCGTGGCGGTCGAAGACCTGAACGTGAAAGGGATACTCGAATCACCGTCGAACAGCCGCAACACGGCATCTGCCGCGTGGCGAACGTTCCTCTCGTTGCTCGAATACAAGTGCAAGCGTGAGAGGACGCACTTCGTCGCCGTGAATCCGAGAGGGACAACCAAGGAGTGCGCGTCGTGCGGCGTTTCGACCGACAAACCGTTGTGGGTCCGTGAACACACCTGTCCCGCCTGCGGGTTTAAGACGGACAGGGACGCGAACGCGGCGTGGAACATCCTTTCTCGCGGCCTCGAAGATGTAGGAGTGGGACACTCCGAATCAACGTCTGTGGAGACTGCGCTCCCTGTGGACACCGACTTGGTGTCTGCAAAGCGCGTCGTGGAAGCAGGAAGCCCTACCCTCAAGGAGCGAACGGCGTCAGCCGTGAGCGAGTAGGGTAGGGTAGTTCACAGTCGGTTTGTGGCGTGTTCGCCAGCTGCATCACGAACGGCATCAAGCTCGTCGGGAGCTGCCTCTTTGAATCCGAGCCGAAGCGCAAGCCGAAGGAGCTCACTGCGATCGACCTCCTCGTGCTCGAGATCAAGCCGTTGTTGGAGTCCTTCTCCAACCGAAGTCATTCGGTCAGGATTCGCTTCGAGCGCACGGACAAACGCAGCGAGATGGCCGTCCCAGACGCTGACCGTCTTCTGTTTGTCACCGTCGTCGATGGCCTCGAGTTCGCTAACAATATCGTCGACGAATGCACGGCGATCTGACGCGGCGTCTGCCGTATCGATCCGATCGCCGTGTGCCGTCTCATCACGGAGGGCCGCGAGCTCGTCGTCCTCAGACATGGATCTCACCCTGGAGCCGCTTGACAAGGAGATCTGCAGCCGCGAGATATGCGTCACGAGCCTGTGTTGCAGTTGCTGAGGGATCGGTTAGTGCGAATGCCGTCTGCCCTTGCTGTGCAGCATTCCGAATATCCTGTGAGTAGGGGACGTAGTCGGCTGCAATCGCATCGGGGTACTCTCGCTCGAACGCATCAAGATACTCTTCAGCAAGTGTCGTTCGCGTATCGACTTTGTTCGGTAAGACGAGTGCCAGTTCAATTGTCGTCGCGAAGTTGGCTGCAATTTTGTCTAGATCGCGGCGGAGCGCGTCAGCCTGTTCAGCCTCAAACGGTCCCATCTCAATGGGGACGATCACGTTTTGTGCCGCCCAGAGCCCATTGTATGAGACGTTGTTCGTCATGCCAGGGAGATCGATGAGGACGATGTCGTACGCAAGCGGATCGACGTACTCGTCGAGAAACTGCTCGAACCGGCTATATCGTTCGCGAGCGTCATTGATGTTTCCTAGCTCGGAGTCAAGCGTATCGAGCCCGGGATGTGCCGGGATGAGATCGACGCCCTCGTCAGTCGCAACGATGAGGTCATCAAGTGGGTCCGCACCCAATTTCTCTGCAATCGTCGGCCACGCATCGTCGAAGACCGTCGAGACGTTCGGCCACGCCGCATCGGCCTCGATGCGTTGCTGGTAGTCGTCCCAGACGCCGAAGTGCTTCGCAAGGTCGCCTTGCTTGCCTGCTAAGTCGACCAGTAACACGTCGAATCCATGCTCGTTGAGTGCGATACCGAGATGGGCGACTGTCGTCGTCTTGCCGGTCCCGCCCTTATCCAGAAATGCAGCAGCACGGAGTGTTGATCCCATATAGGTTCACCTATATGAAATCCTATAGCAATTCCTATTGGATAAAGTTACGCCTAGAGAATCTGTTGGGCAAATCAAATAGATCCGGCGACAAGAAAAACGGCGACACACCACCCTGCAAGTGTTCTTTTGCCGGGTTTTAGATCAAGCAGATGACGAGTCCTCACGAAAGCGAGTCACAAAAAGAGGGCAGATGGGTGCTGAGGACACACCACCCTGCAAGTGTTTTATACCATCAGTATATCCTGATGGAATAGTCAAGATGCGGGTCAAAAAAACGTTCATCACAGGATCTGGGATGGTTATCAGGTGAACTGCCAGATTTGTTGTTGTTCTTCATCGTCCGGGTCGGGAGCCTCAAACGAGGTTGCTTCATCTTCCTTGTGGTGCTCGAGAATTTCCCAGACATTATTCGGAAGCGCGTCAACGTAATCTGACTTGACAACGGCATTAATGATGTCGACGGGGTCATCTGTGACCTGGTACACGAAGCGGCGCCCACCTCGACGCCCCTGATTGTGATCCTCTGATCGGACAAAGCCCTGCATTGAGAGCTGGTCAAGATACTCGTACAGTTTCCGCTCTGACCGTGGATTACTACCGGCCGCCTCGGCGATCGACGAGTACAGCGTGTAGATCCGTTTTGTCCGCGCATCGTGGTCTGGTTCGATAATTGCAAGTGTCGTCGCGATGTACGTGAGTGCCTGCTGGCGAGTTAGATCGTTGTCGAACGAGTTGAGAATCTCGTCGGTCTCGATGGTTTCTGTTGCGCGTCGAGTATGTGCTTCGGTGACAACTGACGCGTCATCCATCCGGGCATACTCGCCCGCTTTCTCGAGAATTTTGAGCCCTTGGCGGACGTCACCGCGCTCTTGGGCGGTGAACGCGGCAGCAAGCGGGATGACCTCATCGGTTAACACACCGTCGTGAAAGGCGATCCCCGCATAGTACCCGAGGATATCACGGAGTTCGTCGGCATCATACGGTCCGAACTTGATTTCGCGTTCCCCGAGTGTGCTCTTCACTTTCGGCTCCAACGAGTCGACAAATTTCAGATCGTTCGAGATACCGATCAGCCCGATACACGCCTCGTCGATGGCCGCATTCTCGCTGGCCTCAGCGCGCGGGAGATCATACAGAAAGTCGTTGCGTGCGTCCGGAGGGATGTTGTCGATCTCGTCAAGGATGATGAGAACGTTCCCGCCAGCGTCCTCGATTTCTTCGTACAGAAACTCGAAAACAGTATCTGTACTATATCCGCTTTTCGGGAGCGCGTTGTCAACCGTGCGGAATTCGTTAACCAGCCGGCTCACGAGTCGGTATGACGACTTGTAGTTCCGGCAGTTGATCGGGCCGAGAATTTCGAGGTCGACACCCTGCTCAGTTGCTTTTTCGAGCAGCATGTCGCGGACCCATTTCGTGACAGCAGTTTTCCCAACGCCAGTCGGACCGTAGACGAAGACGTTGTTTGGCTCGTGACCGACGACGACATCCTGGAGTGCGTTCACGTAGAGGTCGATCTCGTCGTCACGGTGAAAGATCATCTCGGGATCGAAGCTGTCCTTCTTTAGTGGCTGTTTGGAGTCGAAAATCTCGTCCGTCCCAGCGAACGGATTTTCGTCCGTTTGCACCATCTTGGTAATGGCCTATGCGGCATTGGGTATAAGTTTCGTGGACCACCCTGCAAGTGTTTCAACTGTTCAGTATTGCGTTGTCCCTCGCAGTGACGGGACACACACACACCACCCTGCAAGTGTTCCCGGGTCTCCAGAGGAAGGGGTGGGGGGTTCCCGGCTGTCAGTAAGTGGCGCTGTCGGTATCGGTGATGGACGGGACAGCACGTCACCCCGTGATAACAACTCGAACACGTCTATTATATAATTCTAATATAAATGTTGTTGTTGTTGTTGTTGTTGCCGGTTATAGATGAGACGCAGACAGTACGCCGTCATGTGATTTTGTAAATAAAGTACAGTATCTTGTTGTCTATTACCGCTGTGTTTATAACAAAACGGTGGAAGCCAGTTCGATCCTACACACCCCCCTCCCTCCGGTTCAACCCCCTAGAACACTTGCAGGGTGGTGTGTGTGTGTGTGTCCCCGCCAGGGCGTTATTGTTTGT
>NZ_NHPF01000051.1:0-12853 GCF_002252925.1 Halorubrum sp. Ea8 | reverse complement strand
GGCGGAGGCGGCGGGGCCACGACGAAGGATTCGTCGGGAAGGGTGCTCGCGGGGCCCAACGAAGTGACCGACCGCTTCGGCACAGTCGGAGGGGGGTCGAACAACCGGGCCGGCAACGCCCAATCGGGCACCGAAGACGCCATGTACGCGACCGTCAGCGGGGGCAACACAAATACCGCCAGCCACCGGGGCGCGACCGTTGCCGGGGGCGTGGGCAACACCGCTAGCGGCGGCGACGCGACCGTCNNAACACCGCAAGCGCTAATTCGGCGACCGTCGCTGGGGGGTTAAATAACACCGCAAGCGCTAATTCGGCGACTGTCGCCGGGGGGTTAAATAACACTGCAAGCGCTAACTCGGCGACCGTCGCCGGGGGAAATCAGAACACCGCAAGCGATAACTTGGCGACCGTCGGCGGCGGCTTAAATAACATCACCAGCGGTTCCCAGTCGACCGTCGCCGGGGGATTCAGCAACACCGCAAGCGGTCGGCAGTCGACCGTCGGAGGGGGTTACTTTAACGATGCTCGTGGTACAAATAGCACGGTGGGCGGTGGTGGAGCCAACCGCACCGGCAAGTCGGGAACGTCGAAAGGGGAGTTCGCGACAGTCCCGGGTGGTCAAAATGCTGTCGCCAGAGAGAACTACTCGTTCGCCGCCGGCCGGCAGGCCGAGGCGTTCGCCCAGGGGGCGTTCGTCTGGGGGGACAGCAGTACCGACACCGTCCAGTCCCTGACCGACGACGAGGTCGTCTTCTAGGCCGGCGGCGGGGCCGTCGTCTGGACCACCAGTGACTTCAGCAGCGGCGTCGAACTCGCCCCGGGGGACAGCTCTTGGAGTTCGGTCAGTTCTCGCGCCGCCAAGTCCGCGATCCAGCCGGTTGACCCCGGAGAGGTGCTGGCCGGCGTTGAGGCCCTCGAGGTCAGTACCTGGGAGTACGACACCCGAGAGGGGGTCACCCACATGGGCCCAATGGCCGCGGACTTCGAAGAGGCGTTCGGTCTGGGAGGGGATCCCGAGCGGATCAGCACTGTCGACGCCGACGGCGTGCTGTTCGCCGCCCTCCAGGGGTTGTCGGACAAACTCGACGAGAAACAGGAGCGGATTGACGACCTCGAAGACGAAAGCGAACGCAAGAATGACCGGATCGACACGCTGGAGGAGGAGAACGAGCGACTTCACGACCGCCTCGCCACGGTCGAAGACCACCTTGGCCTCACTGGGACCACCGACCGCGCGCCTGAAGACGACTAACTGCTGGATCCACGCTCTGTATCGGTCACGCCATTCATTTCAGCTCCTACTGATTTCAATAGGGCCGTTACAGTACTGCTCGTTGCTGCTGACGCAATGGGGTCTCGAAAGCCCCAGGTACTCGTTTCTAATTCAGTACCGGCACGGCAACCACCTCCAGAGCCACGGTAGCGAGGGCGGCGCACGCTCGGCGCGCACTTCGGTCGTCTGCGTCGCTCACTCTCCCCGAGCCGCTTCGGAAGGCCCTTTTAACTCCCCCGACGAACGGACGGTATGTTCAGGCAGTTCCGGTCGGAGGTGGCCGACGCGCTCGGCGACGCCCTCGCCTCGCTCGACCTCCCGACCGACGACCTCGGCATCGAACGCCCGCCCGACGACATGGACGCGACGCTCGCCTCCAGCGTCGCCTTCCGGCTCGCGGGCGAGGTCGGCGACGCGCCGCCGAACGTCGCGGGCGAGGTCGCCGCCGCGGTCGACATCGCCGGCTACGACTACCTCGATTCGGTCGACACCGCCGGCCCGTACGTCAACTTCCACGCCGGCGAGCGCTACCTCGTCGACGCGCTCGACGCGGCCGCCGCCGACGCCGGCTACGGCGCGCTCCCCGACCGGGACACGTCGGTCGTCGTCGAACACACCAGCGCGAACCCGACCGGGCCGGTCCACGTCGGCCGCGCCCGCAACCCGATCGTCGGCGACGCGGTCGCGAACCTCATGGAGTACGCCGGCTACGACGTCGACCGCCACTACTACGTCAACGACGCGGGCCGGCAGATGGCCGTGTTCACGTGGGCGTACGAGCGGTTCGACGAGTCGGACCTCGACGCCGAGCCCGCCCGCGACCGCGCCGAGTACGACCTCGTCCGCTACTACCGGAAGGGGAACGCCTTCTTAGAGGAGGCCGAGCCCGCCGCGGTCGACGCCGCGGAGAAGGAAATCTCCGCGATCCTCCAGGGGCTTGAAGACGGCGACGAGGAGACGTACGAGCGCGTCGGCGAGGTCGTCGACACCGTGCTCGGCGGGATGAAGGAGTGCCTCGCGCGGCTCCCGGCGGAGTTCGACGAGTTCGTCAAGGAGACGCGGTTCATGCGCGACGGCTCCACCGACGACATCGCCGCGCGGCTCAAAGAGACCGAGCAGGCCGTCTACGAGGAGGACGCCTGGCAGTTAGAGCTCGACGAGTGGGGGATCGAGAAGAACCTCGTCTTCCTGCGCTCGGACGACACCAGCCTCTACACCACCCGCGACCTGGCCCACCACGAGTGGAAGTTCGACAACTACGACCGCGCCGTCACCGTCCTCGGCGAGGACCACAAGCTGCAGGCCGACCAGCTCGACGCGACCTTGGAGCTGCTCGGCAACGACGCCGACCGGCTCGGCCACGTCATCTACTCGTACGTCAACCTCCCGGACGGGAAGATGTCCACTCGCCGCGGGACCGGCGTGATGCTCGACGACCTGCTCGACGAGGCCATCGACCGCGCCCGCGAGGCGGTCGAGTCCCGGATGGACGACCGCATCCGCGACGACGACCTCACCGACGAGGACGTCGAGCGCATCGCCCACCAGGTCGGGATCGGCGCGGTCCGGTACGACATCGTCTCGAAGCAGCCCGCGAAGGCGATCACCTTCGAGTGGGAGGACGCGCTCGACTTCGAGGCGCAGTCGGCCCCGTTCGTCCAGTACGTCCACGCGCGCTGCGCCGGCATCCTCGCCGAGGCCGCGGCCGAAGGCGTCGACGTGCCGGGCGTGACGGCCGACTCCGGAGGAGTCGTCGACACGGACGCGCTCGACGTCGACGCGAGCGCGCTGGAGACCGACGCGGCCCGCGAGCTCCTCCGCGAGGTCGCCCGCTTCCCCGCCGTCATCGAGGAGGCGGCCGACGACCTGGAGCCGCACACGGTCGCCACGTTCACGCGCGAGTTCGCCGACGCGTACAACGCCTTCTACCGGGAGTGCCCGGTCGTGACAGCCGAGGACGACGAGCTCCGGGCCGCCCGCGTCGCGCTCGTCGCGGCCGCGAAACACACGATGGCGAACGCGCTCGACGTGCTCGGGGTCGAGGCGCCCGAGTCGATGTAGGATCGGGGCGATTGGTTCGGTCATTCGGTCCTTTTTGATCGAAGTGGTGTCGTCGTTGGTGCGGTGAACACTTCCAAAGCCCCAGTCGCTCGCTTATAAACGATTACCGATAGATCGGCGACAAAGACCGCCAAAGCCCCAGTCGCTCGCTTATAAACGATTACCGATAGATCGGCGACAAAGACCGCCAAAGCCCCAGCCGCGAGACGCACGGACGCTCGCTGTGCTCCTCGTCACTCGCTCCGCTCGTTCCTGCGGTGCTTACTTCGCCTCCGTGCGTCTCGCGACTGCCCCTTTGAGTCCTCATCGATTGCAACCGCCCCGCTCCTCACGCCTCCCCAGCCTCGTCAGTCGTCCTCCGCTTCGCTCCGGACGACTGACTCCCTCGCACGCGCTCTTCGCGGCCGCCGATGGCGGCCGCTCCGAGGCGCGCGCCACCGCACATCATTTATAAATAATATCGGCGCCGACGGCCCGTGCGAACCGATACCGTCGTCTCGGCGGGGAGGTCAAAGCTTACTTACACGCACGCCGCCGTAGTTCGGGTAATGAGTAGCGACGCCCAAGCGGCGAGCGAAGACCGACGGAAGTACGAGTTCCGGAAGGTCATCGAGGAGCTCAAAGACTTCGAGGGCTCCGGCACGCAGCTCGTCACTATCTACATTCCCGAGGACCGGCAGATCTCCGACGTGGTCGCGCACGTCACCCAGGAACACAGCGAGGCGTCCAACATCAAGTCCAAGCAGACCCGGACGGCCGTCCAAGACGCGCTCACCTCGATCAAAGACCGCCTCCGCTACTACGACACCTTCCCGCCCGAGAACGGGATCGTGATCTTCTCGGGGGCGATCGACGCGGGCGGCGGCCAGACCGACATGGTCACCCGGACGCTGGAGTCGCCGCCACAGCCCGTCGAGTCGTTCCGCTACCACTGCGACTCCGAGTTCCTCACCGAACCGCTCGAACACATGCTGGAGGACTCCGGGCTGTTCGGGCTCATCGTCTTAGACCGCCGGGAGGCCAACGTCGGCTGGCTGAAGGGCAAGCGGATCGAGCCCGTCAAGTCCGCCTCCTCGCTCGTCCCCGGCAAACAGCGGAAAGGGGGGCAATCCGCCCAGCGGTTCGCCCGCCTCCGGCTCGAAGCGATCGACAACTTCTATCAGGAGGTCGCGGGGATGGCCAACGACCTGTTCGTCGACAAGCGCCACGAGCTCGACGGCATCCTCGTCGGCGGCCCCTCGCCGACCAAAGACGAGTTCCTCGACGGCGACTACCTCCACCACGAGCTCCAGGACAAGGTGCTCGGCAAGTTCGACGTGGCGTACACCGACGAGTCGGGGCTGAAGGACCTCGTCGACAACGCCAGCGAGGCGCTCGCCGATCAGGAGATCGTCGAGGACAAACGCCACATGGAGGAGTTCTTCGAGAAGCTCCACACCGGCGAGGAGGCGACCTACGGGTTCGAACAGACCCGTCGCAACCTGATCATGGGCTCGGTCGACCGGCTGCTCATCTCCGAGGACCTCCGCTCCGACGTCGTCGTCTACGAGTGCCCGAACGGCCACGAGGAGTACGAGGTGGTCGACTCGCGGCACTCCACCCCCGAGCACGAGTGCTCCGAGTGCGGCGAGCCGGCCGAGGTCGACGAGCGCGACGACGTCATCGAACACCTGATGAACATCGCCGAGCAGCGCGGGACGGACACGAAGTTCATCTCGACGGACTTCGAGAAGGGCGAACAGCTGATGGACGCCTTCGGCGGCATCGCGGGCATTCTGCGGTACTCCACGGGAGTGTAAGCTCGCGGGCGCGGAACGGACGCCGCGACGACGCTTTCTTCAGTCCGACTCGACCGGCGCCATCGCGACTTCGAGGCACGCGCAGGCGTCGGTCTCGGGGTCGAAGCAGTCGGGGCACTCCGGCTGGCGGTCGATGATCGTGTCCAGCCGCTCGGCGACGGTGTCGTCGATGACGGCCTCCAACTCGTGGGCCTCCGCGCGGAACTCCTCGACGCCGAGCACGTTCGCGAGGAAGCGCTCGATGATGCAGTAGGTCTGGAGCGCGTCCCGCGCTCGGAGGATCCCGTCGTCGGTGAGCTGAACTCCCTTGTACTTCTCGTGCTCGGCGAGTCCGCGTTCCTCCAGCTTCCCGATCATCTCGTTCGCGCTCGCCGGACTCACGTCGAGCGCGTCGGCTATCGAGCCCGTCGAGGCGGGGCCGTCTTCCTGTTTCTGTACGACGTATATTGTCTTGAGATACTGGTCTGCGGTGTTCACGGCTCTCCTCCGTCGGGGATCGTCGTCGGTTCGATACGCCGGTTCATCGTCGCTCCATGACCTCCGTGACCTCGCTGACGCCCTCGGCCTCCTCTTCTCGGATCGTCCGCAGCGTCCGCAAGAGGCGATCCCGGTCGATCGTGAACTCGGCGTCCGACGCCTCGATCGCCTCGATGAGGTCGTCGTAGAACTTGTACGCCGTCTCCTCGTTGCACAGCTGATCGTACAGGATCCCGTCGAAGTCCTCGGGCTTGGTCCGCCCGTAGCGGGCGTCGACGAGCGATTCGATCTCGTCGAACGGCACGCTGTCGACCCCGAGCCCGGCGATAAGCGACTCCAACCGTTCGCGGTGGTCGGCGGACTCCTCGGCCGCGTCCGCGAGCAGCGCCTCGATCTCGTCGTCGAGATCGGCGTCGACGCCCCGGTAGTGGTGGTGCGCCCGCGCCTCGACCACCTCCTCCAACACGATCCCGATCTGTAACAGCCGGGCGAGCTGGTCGTCGGAGGCGATCCGCTGGCTCACGCTCACGGCCACCACCCGTCACCACTCGATACGCCCGTTCGCATACACTTGCATTCGGGCGCAGGCCGACTTAAGATGTTCCCCTGCAGCCGGGGGGTCGTTCGCACGGGCCGGCGCGTCGAGAGGGCCGCCGACCGCCTATATCCCGAGCCAGTCACTGTTCCGGATCTGGTGTCCCCCTCGCCGAGCGATCTTCGCCGCCTGCCGACGGACCCCGCGCGAAGCCGGGAGCGCCCCCTTCTCGCGGATCCGCTCGACGACCCAGTCGCGGATCGCCGCGATCGCCTCGTCCTCGTCGTCGGGGCTGACCCGCTCCAGTTCTTGGAAGGTCCTCTCGTAGGCGTCGTACTGCGAGCCGTCGAGCTCCTCGTTCGGTAACGCCTCGCTGGTCTCGACGATCCGCTTCATCGCCGCGGCGACCGTGGGACGCCGTATCTGTACGCGGACGCGGTCCGGGGAGTCGAACACCACTCGGTCCGTGTCCGGGACCAGCTGTTCGACGGTGTGCCGCTCCGTCGGGGACGCGACCTCGCGGTCGCCGATCGTCGAGACGATCTCAGCCCCCGTGACCGGGAACTCCAGCCGTTCGAGCTCGGGCTCGACCTCGCCGAGATCCGCGGTGTCGAGCTCCGGTTCGGGCTCGTCGCCGCGTTCCAGCTCCGCGTCGACGTCGCGCCGTCGCTGTCGGTTCTCCTCGTCCCGGGCTTGGTCCTCCCGTCCCGCTTTATCATCTGCCGTTCTCCCGTGTACGACTCCCGACGGTATATTGCTGTAGGTAGTGTGAAATTACTACATTCCCGAAACAATGAACGTCCGCACCGCGCTACTCGTTCCGGGCCTTCCCCTCGTGCTCGTCGATCACCGACCGCAGCCGCCGGGCGAGAGCTCCCTCGACGCTCTGGACTCGCTTCTCGTCTGCGTCGTACTCGACGAGACCGGCGGCCTCCAGCTTTGGCAGGTCGGCGTGATGCAGCCTGGTTCGGGGCCGCCGCCGCTGGGCGTCCGTCGTCGTCCCCTCGCGCTGAGACTCGCGACGAACGTCGTCGACGAGCGACTCGTGGCTCGGGAACCGGACCTCGAACTGCCACGTCGACGGAGTCCCGACGCCGTCTCGGATCTGGCCCCCGTTCGCCTGCACCGCGTCCACGAGGGCGTCCCGAGTCGCGTCCCAGTCCAGCGTGAACAGCGTGCGGTCTTCGAACACGTCGACCGGGGTGGCCCCGTCGACTGTCGGGTGCCGTTGGACTCCGTCCACGAACGAGTCACGCGAGGCGTTGTGGATCCAGAACAACGGGGCTGTGGCTCCTCCGAGGGGGACGAGCGTCTCGATCTCGACGGTGGAGTTTCCCTCGACCGCGAGTATTCGTCCGAGTTCGAAGTTCCCGGACGACACGCGGAACTCCACGATCACACTCATTAATCGATTCCGAATGAGTGGTTCTCGACCCGCATACAAAGAAGACAAACATGGGATACCATGTTCGCGTCGAGCGTGACGGTCGACCGCTCGTTCGGTCCGGCGGTCGACTACTTGGTACACCATACTCGTGCATTATCCCGGTCCGGAGCGATCGGTGGCTATGGCCACGGTCATGGAGTTCACGAGCCCGGCGGACGAGTTCCCGCTGGGCACGGTGTTCGAGAACCTGCCGGGGGTGACGGTCGAACTGGAACGACTCATCCCGGCCGCGTCGCTCATCATCCCGTACTTCTGGGTCCGCGGCGCGCGCGCGTCAGACATCGAGGCCGCCTTCGAGGCGCACCGAGGGGTCGTGAACATCGAGCTCATCGACGATGTCGACGGAGAGTACCTCATGCGCGCCGAGTGGGAAGACGACTACTACGGCGTCCTGACCGCCCTCGCGCGAGCCAATATCGTGGTGCTCTCGGGTATCGGCACCAAGGAGGGGTGGCAGTTCGAAGTCCGCGGCGAGAGCCGCGATCGGATCGGCGAGTTTCGGACGGACTGCCAGGCTCACGACATCTCCATCGAGATCACCGCCGTCCACTCGCTGCTTCCCGTTCAGGGCGACGGGTACGACCTCACGGAGACCCAGCGGGAGGCGCTGGTGTTGGCGTACGAGATGGGGTACTTCGACTCGCCGCGGACGGCGTCGCTGGAGGAGATCGCCGCGGAACTCGGCATCTCACAACAGTCGCTGTCCTCTCGGATCAGACGCGGCCACCGCCGGCTGATCGCGAGGACGCTGATCGCGGAGTGACACGTCGCTGCTCGCGTCGGGATCCGATGACGACGGACATCCTTTCTGCTTGTAAATACCTCCTGTATCATCAGTGCCACACCTGAACCGACGCAGCGTGCTACGTCTTTATATGTCTGCCGAAGACACTGAAATCATTCTCGAGTCGTTTACTTTTCGTCCGGGGTCGGAGACGTATCTGGCACGCTACGACAAGGTGGAGACTTCGGCCAGTATGGCGGTTGTTGCGACCCTCACAGAGATCTCAGACGTCGATCCGACTGAGATGGACCCCCTGTTTCGATCGATCGACGTCGAGTCGCTCGACGCGCTCTTCAGGGGTGCGACCGACGGCAACGTTCGCGTCACCTCCACGGTCGCGGGACGCGAGGTCACCGTCACCAATGACGCGGTGATCGCGAACCGCACGCCCGACGACGACAGCGGGACCGTCGGGATCGGTGAGGTCCCGTCCACGTGAACTCCGGAGACGAGACGCCGTCAGACGAGTCGGCGTTCCGCGACGAACTACGGTCCCTCCTCCGCCGCGCCCACGAGCGAGACGCCGACGTCGAGGGCGGGTGGGAGTGCCGGAACGGCGCCGAGAACCCGGACTGGGACATCATCGTTTCCGAGGTGCGAAAGCCGGACGAGTCCGAGTAGCCGCGCCGAACGCTCTTTGCGTCGAGGCGTCTGAACGCGTCCGCGAGCGGCGGCGTCGTCGCCGCGGCCGTTTCGACGTCTCCGAAAAAACGCGACGACTCCGTCTACTGGAGCCGCTGGAGGACGAGCTCCTGAACGTCGTCGCGGAACTCGTCGACCGCGATCTCCTCTAACACGGGCACGAAGAAGCCCTCGACGAGCATGTTCCGCGCCGTGTGGGAGTCGATCGTGCGGCTCTCGAGGTAGAACAGGTCCTCGGCGTCGACCTGCCCGACCGTCGCGGAGTGCGACGCCTCGGTGTCGTGGTTGTGGATGATCAGCTTCGGCGACGCGTCGGCCTCGGCGTCGTCCGACAGCATCAGCGTGTTCTCGCGCTGGTAGCTGGACGTGTTCCACGCGTCCTCGCCGACGTCCTGAACGCCCTCGTAGACGGAGCGGGCCACGTCGTCGAGCACGCCGCGCGTGACGAGGTCGGCCGTCGTGTGCTCGGCCTGGTGCCAGACGCGGGCGTTGATGTCGAAGTGCTGGTCGTCGGTGCCGAAGAACGTCCCGACGATCTGGCTCTCGGAGCCGTCGCCGCTCAGTTCGGTCTCGACGTCCGAGCGGGTGAGCTTCGAGCCGAAGTTGCTCTCGATCCAGTCGACCGTCGCGTACGCGTCCGTCACGCCGCGCTTCAGCGAGTACGTGTACGAGTCGTCGTCGAGGTTCTGGAGCGAGCCGAACTGGACGTTCGAGTTCTCGCCCGCGGCGATCTCGACGAGGTTCGAGAAGTAGCGGTCGCCGTCGACCGCGCTGTCACCGCTCTCGATCGACTCGAGGATCGTCACCGACGACGACTCCTCGGCGACGACGAGCGTCTGGCTGAACAGCGAGCGGGAGTTCATCTCCGCGCGCACCGTCACGTCCTCGACGTCGACGCCCTCGGGGACGTAGACGAACGTGCCGGTCGTGAACAGCGCGACCGACAGCGCCGTGAGGTAGTTGTGCTCGGGGTCGAGCACCGAGCCGAAGTTCGCCTCGATGACGTCGCCGTACTCGTCGAACGCCTCGGTGAAGGGCAGGACGACGACCTCGTCGTCGCCGGCCGACCGCTCCGTGGCGTCGGACTGGTTCAGCGGGTCGACGAGCGCCTCGAAGTCGAGCGACTCCAGGTCTGTCCAGCGGCGCCCGGGCGTCTGGATGACGTCGGGCAGATCGGCCGTCTCCAGCGCCGAAAGCGCGTTCAGACGGGTCTCGAGTAGCCACTCGGGCTCGTCGCGTTCGTCGGCGATGCGTCGTACCGTGTCCTCCGAGAGGCTCTCGATTGCTTGCGTGCTCATGTTATCCGAGCGAGCCCTCCATTTCGAGTTCGACGAGCCGGTTGAGCTCGACGGCGTACTCGATGGGCAGCTCCTCCGTGATGGGCTCGATGAAGCCCGAAACGATCATCTGCTTGGCGTCGTCGTCGTCGAGGCCGCGCGACTGCAGGTAGAAGATGTCCTCGTCGCCGATCTTCCCGACGGTCGCCTCGTGGGCGACGTCGACCTTCGACTCGTTGATCTCCATGTACGGCATCGTGTCCGACGTCGACTCGTTGTCGAACATCAGCGCGTCACACTCCACGGCAGTCGAGGAGTTCTCCGCGCCGTCGGCGATGTGGACGAGGCCGCGGTAGTTCGTACGGCCGCCGTCCTTCGCGATCGACTTCGACTCGACGGTGGACTTCGTGTCCGGCGCGTTGTGGTACACCTTCGCGCCGGTGTCGATGTCCTGACCCTCGCCCGCGAAGGCGATGGTGATGTGGTTGTCGGAGGCGCCGCGGCCCTTCAGGATCGTCGAGGGGTACAGCATCGTTGCCTTCGACCCCATCGACCCCGAAATCCACTCCATGCGCCCGCCCTTCTCGGCGATGGCGCGTTTGGTGTTCAGGTTGTACGTGTTCTTCGACCAGTTTTGGACGGTCGAGTACTGGACGTGGGCGTCCTCGTCGACGAACACTTCCACGCCGCCGCAGTGGAGATTGAACTTCGAGTACTTCGGCGCGGAACAGCCCTCGATGTAGTGGACTTCCGAGCCCTCCTCGGCGATGATGAGCGTGTGCTCGAACTGGCCCATCCCCTCGGAGTTCATCCGGAAGTACGCCTGCACGGGCATGTCGACGGTGGTGTTCTCCGGCACGTAGACGAACGAGCCGCCGGACCAGATGGCGCCGTGGAGCGCCGCGAACTTGTTGTCGCTCGGGGGGACGCACTTCGTCATGAAGTGCTCGCGGACGAGCTCTTCGTGCTCTTGGACGGCCTCGTCCATGTTACAGAAGATGACGCCCTTCTCTTCCCACCGCTCCTGCATGTTCTGGTAGACGACCTCCGACTCGTACTGGGCGCCGACGCCGGAGAGCGCGTTCTTCTCCGCCTCCGGGATGCCCAGCTTGTCGAAGGTGTCTTTGATTTCGTCCGGGAGCTCGGTCCAGTCGTCCACGCCGGCGCGGACGTCGACGTCCGGCCGGATGTACGGGATGATCTCGTCGACGTCGACCTCGCTCAGGTCCGGCTGTCCGGGCCAGTCGGTCGGCATCGGCATCTCCTGGAACTGCTTGAGGGCGCGAAGGCGCCGCTCCAGCATCCACTCCGGTTCGTCCTTGTCCTCCGAGATGACGCGGACCGTCTCCTCGGTGAGGCCCTTCTCGGTCTGGAAAGCGGACTTCTCCTCCTTCTTGAACTCGAAGCGGGCCTCGGTGTCTGTCTCTTTGAGATCGTCTTGTTGTGAACTCATGATATTATGTTACGTGTTCCCCCGTTTATTCCTGTTGCGTGACCATTTGTGGTTACGCCGCATCGAACGCGTCCTCGCGGACCCAGTCGTACCCCTTGTCCTCGAGCTTCTCCGCGAGTTCCGCCCCGCCGCTCTTGACGACTTGGCCGTCGAGCATCACGTGGACGTGATCGGGCTCGACGTAGTCTAAGATTCGCTGGTAGTGGGTGATCTGGAGGACGCCCGTGCCCTGCTCGTCGCGGAGGGCGTTGATTCCCTCGGAGACGTCTTGGAGCCGGTCGATGTCGAGCCCGGAGTCGATCTCGTCGAGCACGGCGATCGCGGGCTCCAGCATCGCGGCCTGCAGAACCTCGTTCTGCTTTTTCTCCCCGCCGGAGAAGCCGGCGTTGAGGTAGCGCTGCATGAACTTCTCGTCCATGTCGAGCAGCTCCATCTTCTCCGAGAGGATCTGCTGGAACTCGGCGACGCCGATATCGCCGTCGTCGGCGGCGCCCTCCATCGGGGAGGTCTCGTAGCCCTCGTCGTCCTCGTCGGCGTCGGCCTCGTCGGCCTCCTCGTCCTCGAACAGCTCCTCCCGCTCGTCCGCCTTCGCGTTGAGCGCCTGCCGGAGGAAGTTCGTCATGGTGACACCCTCGATCTCCGCCGGGTACTGGAAGCCGAGGAAGATGCCGAGCGCGGCGCGCTCGTTCGGCTCCATCTCCAGCAGCTCCCAGTGATAGTCGTCGTCGTCGAGGTCGGCGCTGATGTCCGCGACGTCCTCCTCGTCGAGGTGGAGCAGGACCTCGCCGTCGGTGACCTCGTACGCCGGGTGGCCGGCGATGACCTTCGCGAGCGTCGACTTCCCGGAGCCGTTCGGCCCCATCAGCGCGTGGATGTCGCCGGACTCGACGGTTAGGTCGACCCCCCGAAGGATGCGTTCACCGCCCTCTTCCGCCACTCGTGCGTGAAGATCGTTGATTTCGAGAGTAGCCATGTGTATTCTCGTGCCTCGTACGTTGACGGTAGTGGTTGAGGCGGTTAATGGTTACGCCTCCACCCCACAAAACTCTCGAATCAAACAAGAATTTTTTCCACCATCCAAAACCGCTTTTTCAGAGACGACCC
>NZ_NHPF01000139.1:0-20980 GCF_002252925.1 Halorubrum sp. Ea8 | reverse complement strand
ACGACGAGGCGGGGACCGACGAGCCCGGCGCGCCGGACGACACCTCGGACGACGAGGCACCAGGATTCGGGCCGATCGCCGGGGTGGTCGCGCTCCTCGCGGCGACCCTGCTCGGAAGGCTACGCGCCGGGAACGCCTGATACCGACGCCCGGAACACCGTTATCGGCCGGGCATCACGAGACGTCGCGAAAAACCGCCGGAACCGCCGAGCGTCGCCGAACGCCTTATGTGCTCACAGTTCGCCGAGCTTGCGGAGCAGCTGGCCGCGGTACTCCTCGTCGGCGTTGACGCCCTTGATCTCCAAGACGTTGCGCTCCAGCTTGTCGAGCGCCACGTGGAAGGCGTGCTCGGCGCCGTACCCCTCGCCGGAGCCGCCGACCTGGCCCTCGTTGGTCCGGAGGCGGATCTGACACTGGATCAGGGGCGTGCCGCGGAGCTTCTCCTTGTGGGCGTGGAGCCGGACGTGCGCGTGGATGACGTGCATCGCGGCGTACTTGTCGGCGACCTGCTCGATCGACTCGACGATGTGCCCGCGGGTGGTCGTGTCCAGCAGGTCGACGTTCGTGATCTGCACGTCCATCGAGTCCTGCTCGGTGAACGTGAGCGCCCGGAGCACGTCGGTCTTCGTCACCATCCCGGCGACCGTGTCGGCGCCGTCCGGCGTGACGACGAGCCCGGAGACCCTGTTGTCGAACATCCGCTCGACGACCGCCTGGGCGGTCTCGTCGGCGGTCGCGGTGACGACGGGGCTCGACATGATGTCGTAGACGGGGATGTCGAGCATGCGGTCGATGTCGCCGGCGCGGTCGCCGCTGCCCTGTCGCTCCTGGTCGCGGACGACGAACTCGACGATGTCGTTGGTGGTGACGACGCCGACCAGTTGGCCGTCCTCGTCGAGCGCCGGGAGCCGGGAGATCCCGTTCTCGCGGAGGCGGTTGATCGCGCGGCCGACGCTGTCTTTCTCGCTGATCCCGATGACGTCCTCGGTGGCGACCTGCGCGACGGTGATCGCGTCGAGGCTGTCGAGGACGGCCTCGAGGATCTGGTCGACCGTGACGATCCCGTAGAGCCTCTCGCCCTCGTAGACGGGCGCGATCTTCACGTCCCCCTCGACGAGGAGGCGGGCCGTCTCCCGCACGTCCTCGTGGCGGTCGACGGAGGGCGCGGGTTTCATGACGGCCGACACCTTCGTATCGTCCTCCATGCGCGAGCGCATGAGCTGTTTCTCGCCGACCACGCCGACGTACTCGCCGTCGTCGGTGACGACGATCCCCTTCGGGTTCTCGCGCTCGAAGATGGACCGGACCTTGGCGAGTCGCGTGTCGACGTCGACCTCGACGTATTCCGGCACCGCGATATCAACGATATTCATGTGCAAGTCGACGGTTCGTCGCGCCGGGTATTGAAAGTGCGGGAGGCGTGTTCGACCGTGAGATCGGTCCCTCTCCGGTGGTGTCAATCCGGATTCATTTCTCCCCGGACGACGAAGAAAAAATGTCGGCGAGAAACAACGATCCGACCGTCGGCGCCGCCGATCGCGCTCGGACCCCGCCTGTCGCGATCCCGTCGCCGGTTTCGACGCCGGTCGTCCGCCTGTTTACGGAGAATCGAGGAGAAAGCCTCGCGCTTTAGCGCGGGGATGAATCTGACGGACGGCGAGGCCGATCGTCGGTGCCGCGCTCCGCTCGCCGGGCGCGTGAAACCGCGGGTGGAACCGGTGAAAGCTTTTTGACGGCTACCCTCTGAGGGTGAGCCGTGTACGACGCCGTCGTCCTCGATAAGGACGGGGTGCTCGTCGGACGGACCCCGTTCAACACGCTCCGTGAGGCCGCCTGGGACGCGTTCGTGAGCCTCGGCGTCGAGGATCCCGACCTGGCCCACGTCGACGACGTCGCCGTCGGCGTCGACCCCGCGACGCTCACCGACATCTGCGAGCGCTACGGGATGGAGCCGGCGGAGTTCTGGCGCGTCCGCGACGAGACGGCCTCGAACGCCCAGATCGACGCGGCCCGAGCGGGGCGGAAGACGCCGTACGAGGACGTCGACGCGCTCCGCTACCTCGACGCCCCGCTCGGCGTGGTCTCCTCGAACCAGCAGGCGACCGTCGACGCCGTCCTCGACCACTTCGGTCTCGCCGGGCGGTTCGAGGTCGCGTACGGGCGCGAGCCGTCGATCGCCAGTCTCTCGCGGAAGAAGCCCTCGCCGTACTACCTCGAACGCGCCCTGGAGGACCTGGGCGCCGAGACGGCGCTGTTCGTCGGCGACAACGAGTCGGACGTGCGCGCCGCCGACAACGCCGGCATCGACTCCGCGTTCGTCCGGCGTCCGCACCGCCGCTCCGCGGAGCTCTCCTGCCAGCCGACGTACGAGATCGACGACCTCCACGACCTGGTGAGCATCTGCGGGCGGTCGCCGGTGGACGCGGCCGCGAGCGATCGATTTTAGCCGCCCGCGGCGCGGTCGAGAGTACCCACCCGTGACGCGGTCGAGGGGGTTCGTTCCTCGGACCGCAACCACTATTCAGACCGCGACCGAGATGCCGCCCGTGTCCTCGCCCTCCACGAGTCCGGACGCCGACGCCCGCCGCTCGGCCGTCCGGCCGATCGCGAAGCGGTACCGCCGCGCCGAGCGCGCCGTCAGCTGGCTCGTCGCCCTGTCGGTCGCCGGGGCGTTCCTCGCCGCGTTCGCGCTCGCCGATCTGCTTCCCGCGCTGGCGGTGGGCGCGGTTCTCCTCGTCGCGGTTCGGGCTCCGTTCCTGCGTCGGCGCGGGACGACGAGGCTCCTGACCGACGCGTCCCCGGAAGCGGTGACCGAGGCGTTCGCGTCGGCGACGCCGCCGGTCCTCGCGTTCCAGTGGGCCGTCGCCGACGAGGTTCGCCCGACCTCGGACGGGGCGGGCGGGGCGTACGAGCACTCGTCGCTCGTCGGGCTCCGGACCTACTCGCTGGAGATAGCGACGGAGACGGAGGCGCACCCGGACGGGAATGCGACCGACGCGGACCCCGCTGACCCCGCGAGCGACGACGGCGTCGCTCCGGTCGCGCGCGTCCGGATCGAGGGGACCCTCGACGGGGCGCCGTGGGGCGCGTACGCGGTCTCGATCCGGGACGCGGCCGACGGGGCCCCGGGCGAGACGGTTGTCGACGTCGAGCTGCTCTCCCGGCGGCGGTTCGGGCTCCGCAGCGTTCCGCAGGCGCTGGTCGCGGACGCGTACTACGCCGACGCGGTCGCGGCGCAGGGGTACGCGGTCGCCGACCGCGACGTGTCGTTCGCGGTGTCTCGGTAGGACCGACCGGACGGCGGAGGCGTCACGCGAGGAGCTCGCTCTTCGGCGCGTCGACGACGGTCCGAGAGACCGCCTCGTCGTCCTCGACGCCCCGGAGGTCGACTCCGCGGAGGCGGAGCGCGACCGCGGCGTCGGCCCGCTCCGCGTCGTCGCGGGGTCGGACCGTCTCGGTCTCGCGCTCGCCGTCGCCGTCCTCGCTCCGGTGGACGATAGCGAGTTCGCCGTCGTCGAAGGCGACGTGTTCGACGTCTCGGTAAGAAACGGTCGTCGTCCGTTCGCGGGCCACCGACGCGGCGACGCCGCCGACCGCGGTGAGCAGACCGAGCAGGCCGATCGCCGTCTGCGCGGTCCCGCCGCCCGCGAGGAGCCACTCGGCCGCCGCGGGAACGATCGCCGCGAGAGCCGCGATCCCGCTCCAACCGCCGTCGCGGAGGGCCGACGGGAGGCGCCCGGAGACGAGTGCGCTTCCGGCCGCAGCGACGCTTCGAGCCACGCCGCGGCGGATCCGGAGCTCGCCGGGAGCGACGCGGACGGACCCGCGGGCCGTGGCGAACGACCACGTGCGCGAGCGGCTCATTGACCGCACGCCTCGACCGTCGGTCGAGAGGGAGAGCGCCGTCGGTTCGGGAGCTCCGTTCGCGGCGAGAGGTCGGAGGCCCCGCCGCTGGGCGGGGACGCAGTGGGACCGTTCGCATGGAGGGATACCGTTCACTGCGCCGGCGAGGCACTTATAACACGGAGCCGCGCCGGGTCGGCGTCGGTCGCTCCCGACCCGAATCGGCGCCGATCGCTTCCGACCCGAACCGGCGCCGATCGCTCCCGACCCGAACCGGCGCCGGTCGCTCCTGGCCCGAACTGGCTCCGGTCGTCTCTGCCTCGAATCGGTCGTCGAGCGCGGGAAGCCGGACGCTTTTTGACTCGGTCGGCCCTCGCAGCGTCATGGACCTCCCGCCCGTCGGTCTCGGTACGATGGGGATCGACGACCCGGACGCGGTTGTGACGGCGCTCTCGGTCGGCTACCGCCACCTCGACACCGCGCGGATCTACGACAACGAGGCGGCCGTCGGCGAGGGACTCGCCGCGAGCGAGGTCGCCCGAGACGAGGTGACCGTCGCCACGAAGCTGTGGATCGACGATCTCGCCCCCGACGAGGTCGGCCCGGCCGCCCGCGAGAGCGCGGACCGTCTCGGCGTCGAGGCGATCGACCTGCTGTACGTCCACCGACCCCGAGGAGCCTACGATCCCGAGGCGACGCTGCCCGCGCTCGATCGGCTGGTCGACGAGGGGCTCGTGCGGAACGTCGGCGTCTCGAACTTCGAGCCGGCCCAGTTGGACCGCGCTCTCGACGTCCTCGACGCGCCGCTGGCGGCCCACCAGACGGAGCTCCACCCGCTGTTCTACCGGCCGGAACTCCTCTCGCACGCCCGCGAACGCGGCTACGACGTGGTCGCCTACTCGCCGCTGGCCGGCGGTCGGGTGCGCGAGGTCGACGCCGTCCGTTCGGTCGCGGCGGCGCACGACGCCGCGCCCGAGGCGGTCGCGATCGCGTGGGCGACCGCGAAGGAGCCGGTCGCCGCGATCCCGAAGGCGTCGAGCGAGGCCCACCTGCGCGCGAACCTCGCGGCCGCCGACCTCGACCTCGCTCCCGATGAGGTCGCCGCGATCGACGCGGTCGAGCGCGAGGAAGAGCTGTTCCCGGAGTAGCGTCAGCCCAATCGACCCATCTTTGTGTATAATATGCCCCGAGAGAACACCGAGATCGGCACGATCCCGTGTCACTTTTGTACCGCCTCGCTCTCGATCTGAACATGACCGAGAGCGCGAACGGCGCGGGCGGCGACGCACCCGGCGACGACGACCCGGACGCGACGACGATCATCGACGGGGAGTCCGTCGCGGCCGACGTGCGCGCCGACGTGGCCGCGCACGTCGAGACGCTGGCGGACGCCGGCGTGACGCCCGGGCTCGCCACCGTTCTGATGAGCGACGACCCCGCGAGCGAGACGTACGTCTCGATGAAACAGCGCGACTGCGAGGAGGTGGGCATCGAGAGCGTCCACGTCGAGATCGACGCCGACGCGCCCGCCGACGAGCTGTACGAGACCATCGACGACCTCAACGACCGCGACGACGTCCACGGCATCCTGGTCCAGCTACCCGTCCCGGACCACGTCGACAAGCGGAGCGTCCTCCGGCGGATCGCCCCCGAGAAGGACGTGGACGGCTTCCACCCGGAGAACGTCGGGCGGCTCGTCGCCGGCGACGCCCGGTTTAAACCCTGTACGCCACACGGCGTCCAGAAGCTCCTCGCGGCGTACGACGTGGAGACCGAGGGCGCGGACGCGGTCGTCGTCGGCCGGTCGGACATCGTCGGGAAGCCGATGGCGAACCTCCTGATCCAGAAGAGCCCGGTCGGGAACGCGACCACGACGGTCTGTCACTCCCGGACCGAGGGCCTGGAGGGGAAGCTCGCGGCCGCCGACATCGTGATCGCGGCCGCCGGGATGCCCGAGTTCGTCGACGGCTCGATGCTCAAGCCCGGTGCGACCGTGATCGACGTCGGGATAAATCGGGTCGAGGCGGAGACGGAGAAGGGGTACGAGCTCGTCGGCGACGTGGACTACGAGTCGGCGACGGAGGTCGCGGGCGCGATCACGCCGGTCCCCGGCGGCGTCGGGCCGATGACGCGGGCGATGCTCCTTCACAACACGGTGAAGGCGGCGGGGATCCAGTCCGACGTCGCGATCGACCTCGATTAGGCGGAACGGCGACGGACGCGCTCAGTCCCGCCGAAACGTCCCGGTCGTCGCACGACGCGGTCGTCGCTCGTCGGGGCGTCCGCCTACGTCTCGGGTCGCCATCGCCCCCCGATCTCGTCGCGGGGATAGTCCTGGTACGTGCCGTTCAGAAACGTGGTGACGCGCCCGTCCTCCTCGCTGAGCGTGACTCCCCAGAGGACGTCGTCGCGGAGCGACGTCTCCAGGGCGCTCATGTGTTTGGTCCCCATCCAGTCGGGGAACTCGAGGTCCTCGACGTCCTCGACCTCGCCCCGGTAGGGGTTCCGGACGCGCACCATCTGTTGCTGAATGGTGCCGTCGCCGGTCACGATGACGGCGCCGTCTCGGCTGAACGCCACGTCCCGGGCGACCTTCGTGAACACGTCGCGCGACTCGGTGACGACGCGGCAGCGGTCGACCGGCCACTCGTTGTCGCCGAGGGGGTCCGTGTAGTCGGCGAAGTTCACCTCCGCGACGATGAGGATGTAGAGACTGGGACCGCTCACGTACTGTTCGCCCCACTTCTCGAACTCCAAACTCAGCGACTCGGCGGTGTACCTGATGTGATCCATCAGGCTCTGGCTCGTCGCGTACTTCTCGAGCACCTCGTCAAGCGCGTTCATGTGGTGTGTGTACACACGTCTCAAACCATGTTAAACCCTCTCAGGGGTTCGGCGCTCGCGCCGCCGACCGCCCAGTCGCCGTCGGCCGCTCAGTCCTCGTCCCCGGCGGCCGCGCGGTTCCGAATCTCGATGCGGCCCTCGATCTCGGGGTCGATCCCGTGCTCGCGGGCGTAGGCGGCGAGCACCTCGTACTGGATGTCGGCCTCGTCGATCCGGTGTCGCTGCCCGAGCGTCGGGAACTCGTGTTCGGAGTGGAGCAGGTACTCCGAGACGGCGACGGTGTAGCGACGCTCCGGGTCGATCGGCTCGCCGCCGACGGTCGCCTCCAGGACGAGCTCGGCGTCGGCGTCCCAGACGACCTCGGCGTTCGAGACGTGTCCGTGCCACCAGTCGTCCTCGCCGAAATCGACGTCGGGCGCGGCCATCTCGCGGAACACGTCGTGCAGCTCCGCGCCGGTGACCGAGGCGAGCGCCACGGGCTCCTCGAACGGGATCAGGCTGATGAGGTCGGCCTTCGTCACCTCGCCCGCCCACGGGTCGCCCTGCCGGAGCCCGCCGGCGTTCGAGAGCCCCACGTCGGCGTCGTGGGCCCAGCGGAACGCGTCGGCGACGAAGTTGCCGACGCGGCACTCGCCGCCGTGGACCACCTCGCCCGTGCGCTCAATCGGCCGGTCGACGACGTCGAAGGCCTCCGAGAGGTCGGCCGCGGCCATCCGCTCCGCGAGGGCGTCTTCGAGGCCCGGCGCCGGATCGGCGCCGTCGGGCTCGTGGACCGTCGCGGTCGGGACGGGAGTTCCGGCGTCGTTCGCCGCGGCGTCGCCCGACCCGTCGGCCATCGCGTCGCTCGGAGCGCGTCCGCCGAACTCCACCTCGGCCACCGTCTCGCCGTTGACGCCGGGGCGGACGATCCGGGTACCGGCGACGACGTCGTTCCGGCGGCTGTGGACGTGGCCGCCGAGGATCGCGTCCACGTCCAGCGCCCGCGCGAGGTCGTCGTCGCCCGCGCCGAGATGGGAGAGGACCACGGCGTGATCGAGCGCGTCGGCGTCGGTCCCGCTCGCCCCCTCGGCGACCGCGGCCCGCATCTCGGCGAGGGCGTCGCGCGCGGCGGCGACCGGGTCGTCGAATGAGAGCTCGGCGGCCATCGGGTTCAGCGAGTCGGTGGCGGGGTCGGTGACGCCGACGAACCCGACCGCCGCTCCGTCGACCTCGCGGACCGCCCACGGGACGACGCCCTCGTCGCGGCCGAACGGCTCGCCCGCCTCGTCGCGGACGTTCGCGGAGACGAACGTCGCCGGCGCGTCGGCGACGAGCCCGCGGAGCGCGTCCGGGCCGTAGTCGAACTCGTGGTTGCCGAACGTGTCGAGCTGAGTGCCCGTGGCCCGGTAGAAGTCGAGGACTTGCCGCCCGCTCGCGACCAGCGACAGGACGCCCGGCGCGGTCGTGTCGCCGGTGGCGACGACCGCGGCGTCGGGGCCCGAGAGCGCCCGGATCCGGCCGGCGAGGCGAGCCGCCCGCTCGGGGGCGTCGAAGACGTTCTCGATGTCGGAGTAGTGAACGAGACGGACCATGCGATGTCAGACGGGAGGGGCGAGCGACGCTTAAAAAACGCGGAGTCCGGCGCGGGCGGCGCTCCGGGTTCGGCACGGCCGACTCCCGACTTGGGGGAGCCGATTCCCGCCCCGTGACTCCCGCTCGCACACGCGAGGGACATTGAAAGCGCTTTTATGGACGTCCGGACTACGTCGGGTCACAGCCTCTGTGGGGTTGATGATGTGCCGTTCCGTTAGGGACCGACCACGGGACGGACACGCGAGCCCGCACGGAGGATAGGTGAACAACATATGCCCGTTTACGTAGACTACGAAACCCCAGCCGACCTCGCCGAGCGATCGCTCGAGGCGCTCGAGGTCGCTCGAGACACAGGCACCGTGAAGAAAGGAACCAACGAGACCACCAAGGCCGTCGAGCGCGGCAACGCCGACCTCGTCATCGTCGCGGAGGACGTCTCCCCCGAGGAGATCGTCATGCACCTCCCCGAGCTCGCCGACGAGAAGGGGATCCCGGTCGTCTTCGTCGACACCCAGGACGACGTCGGTCACGCCGCGGGCCTCGAGGTCGGATCGGCCGCCGCCGCCGTCGTGGACGCCGGCGACGCCGACGACGACGTCGAGGACATCGCCGAGAAGGTCGCGGAGCTCCGATAACCACCCATGAGCGCAGAAGAGGGTATCGACGACTCGACCACCGCCGAGGTGATCGAGGTCGTCGGCAAGACCGGGATGCACGGCGAGGCCATGCAGGTCAAATGCCGCATCCAGGAGGGATCGAACCAGGGCCGGATCATCACCCGGAACGTCCTGGGCCCCGTCCGCATGGGCGACGTGCTCCAGCTCCGGGAGACCCAGCGCGACGCCGACTCCATCGGAGGCCGATAACCAATGGTCGAGACACGCACCTGCGACTACACCGGCGAGGAGATCGAGCCCGGCACGGGCACGATGTACGTCAAGAAGGACGGACAGATCCTCCACTTCGTCGACTCGAAGGCGGAGAAGAACTACTTCCTCGGCCGCGAGGCGCGCGACCTCGAGTGGACCGAGGAAGGGCGCGACCACGGTGGCGAGTAGATGAGCCACCACGACGAGCGCACCTTCGTGATGGTGAAGCCCGACGGCGTCCAGCGCGGTCTCATCGGCGAGATCGTCTCCCGCTTCGAGGAGCGCGGCCTGAAGCTCGTCGGCGGCAAGTTCATGCGCATCGACGAGGCGCTCGCCCACGAGCACTACGGCGAGCACGAGAACAAGCCGTTCTTCGACGGTCTCGTCGAGTTCATCACCTCCGGCCCCGTCTTCGCGATGGTGTGGGAGGGAGCCGACGCGACCCGACAGGTCCGCGCGATGGTCGGCGAGACCGATCCCGCCGAGTCCGCCCCGGGCACGATCCGCGGCGACTTCGGGCTCGACCTCGGCCACAACGTGATCCACGCGTCGGACCACGAGGACGAGGGCGCGAACGAGCGCGAGATCGACCTGTTCTTCGACGAGGACGAGCTCGTCGACTACGGCCTCGACACCGCCGCGTGGGTGTACGAGGACGAATCGCACTAACGGCGCACGAAGCCCGGCTTTCCGCTTTTCGACGCCTCCGAGGAACCGCGAGCGGTCGCTCCGTCGACACACCGCGTTTCCGGTGAACAATCGTCAACGTTCCCGCGGAGTCGTGCGGTTCTCTCGCCGCTGACGCTTATAAACTCTCGCGGCGAGCTCCCAGTCGAAGTCGGAGGGCGAACGGCCGCTCAGTCGTCGAGCGCCACGACGCGCCCGTCATCGGTGACGACGAGCACCTCGTCGGTCCCGTCGCCGGTCGCGTCGGCGAACAGCGGTCCCGCGTACACCACGGCCCCGCCCACGTCGCCCTGCGCGATCGCCTCGCCGTTGGCGTTCAACACGAGCACCTCTCCCCCGCGGTTCACCGCGACCGGCCCGGGCTCGCCGGTTCCGCGGACGTCGGCGACGCCGGGGGCGTTCACCCGGGTCTCGCCGCCGTACTGCTGTTTCCAGGCGACCTCGCCGTCGCGGAGGTCGACCGCCCAGACGCTGCCGGCGCCGCCGACGTAGATCCGGCCGGGGCCGGCGTCACCGACCGTGACGGGGAGGTCTTGGAGCCCGACCTCGAACCGCCCGGAGCCGTCGGCGAGGTCGACCGTCTGGAGGTTCCCGCTCGTTCCGCCGAGCGCGAGCACCGGCCCGTCCGGCGCGTCGACCGCGGTCCACGTCAGCGGCGTGACGGCCGGCGTCGCGGTCCAGCGCTCGTCGCCGCTCGCGTCGAGCAGGCGGATCGTCGCCCCGTCGTCTCCGACCGTCGCGACGGCGACGCCTCGGGGCGCCTCGCCGCCGTCCTCTGTCTCGAAGTCGGCGATCAGCGGGCGGCGGTCGATCCCCCCGTCGACCGTCGTCTCGAAGACGGGGTCGCCGTCGGCGTCGACGGTCACGACGGCGCCGTCGGTCGCGGCCGCGGCGACCTCGGCGTCGCCGTCGGCGTCGACGTCGCCGACCGCGGGCCGGGTCGCGCCCGAGCCGCCGACGTCGACGGCGAACCGGGTCGAGCCGTCCGTCGCGTCGAGGACGACGAGCGAGCCCGACTCCGTCGTGAACGCGACGACCGAGTCGCCGCCGAGCGTGTCGGAGACGAGGCCGCTGATGCCGGGCGGGCCGCCGCCGGTCCCCGAGCCTGCGCCGCCGCCGGAGTCGTCGTCCTCACCGGAGTCGTCGTCCCCGCCGGCGGCGTCCCCCGTCGCGATCGCGGAGAGCGGCGTCCGCCACGCGACGCCGCCGCCGACCGCGGTCGCGCGGACGACTCGCTCCCCGTCTGCGGTCGTCGACTGGACGACGATCGGGTCGCCGTCCATCGTGGCGACGACGGCGCCGCTCCCGTCGTCGCCGCCGACGGGCTCGGTCTCCCACACGACCTCGGCGTCGACCGCACCGTCGTCGATCCCGACGAACGCGAACAGCGCGACGCCGACGCCGGTCGCGCCGCCGGCCAAGAGAATCAGCGTCGCGAACAGAACGCGGCGGTCCATTGCCGACACGTTCGGGCGTCGCGGGCATACGGCTGTCGGATGCGGCGGGCGACGATGTCGCGGACGACGGGGCGGACGGTTCGAGTCACGGGCGAGTCACGGGCGGGCTACAGCAGTGTGGTGACGTTGTCGGCGTGGTCCGCGCCCACGAGCTCTCGGAGGGCGTCGGGGTCGCGCTCGCCGTTCGCGTTCACGAGGTAGACGGCGCCGTCGCGGTCGCCGTACGCCCGGTGGAAGTCGT
This sequence comes from Halorubrum sp. Ea8, assembly GCF_002252925.1. Lineage (NCBI taxonomy): Archaea > Methanobacteriati > Methanobacteriota > Halobacteria > Halobacteriales > Haloferacaceae > Halorubrum > Halorubrum sp. Ea8. Next base: position 9,467 of record NZ_NHPF01000139.1, on the reverse strand, counting down.
ACGCGAAGCCGTACACGTCGACGTCGGCGGCGGCCTCGGTCTCGCGGGCGGCCGCGACCTGCTCGTGGACGTTGTACTCGACGAGGCGGTTGCGGAGGCTCGCGGCGGTGCCGGCGCCGTCGTCCGCGGCCGCGCGGTCCTCGCCGACCTCGGCGATCCCCGCCTCGACGATCGGAACGAGCTCCGCCACGTCCGCCCGGACGCCCGGCTCCTCGGGGACGGCGCCGTCGCGGACCGCCGCGAGGGCGGCGCCGACCGCGCCGCACCCGGTGTGGCCGACGACCGCGAGCACGTCCGTGTCCGTGTGAGCGAGCGGGTAGGCGACGCTCCCCGAGAGCACGCGCTCGCCGTCGACGACGTCGCTCACGCGGTTTCCGATGTTGCCCGCGGTGAAGAGGAACCCCGGTCGATCGACCGACCACATCCCCTCCTGTGAGACGCGCGAGTCGGAACAGCAGACGGAGACGACGGGCGGTCGCTGCCCGTCGCGTCGGGCGGCGAGCTCGCCGGCGGCGGCGGACTCGACGTGGTCGTCGTTTCCGTCGAGGAGCTCGGCGAGGAGTTCGCGGCTCATAATCAGCAACTCCCGGTGGGCGTTCAAAAAGGGGCCGGACCGAAGCGGGACGGACCCAAAAGGGCAGGGCCGGGACGAGCCGACCGGGTCAGATCACGAACCCGACGATCTGAAACAGGAATCCGAGGACGAACACCGCGATCAACGCGACCGTCGCGACCACGACGGCCGGCGCGAGTGTCTCCTCGTTCTGGTCGAGGACGAGGCTTTCCATGTCTCTCATACGAGTCGCCTCGTCGCCGCGGGGTTTGAACGCTTCGCTCGCGTCCCGGGGCGGGCGTCTCCGCCGGCCGAATCGCCGTCGAATCGGCACCGCGACGAGCCTCCCGCCGTCGAAGAGAACTTTCTTTTACCTCTCGCCGGACCGTACTGGTGGATGAGCGACGGAGCGCGACAACTCGCCGGACCGAGCGGAGGTGTCGATGTCGAACCGTGACGCGGTCGACGGCGGGGACACCGCCGGCGCGTTTGCCGGCCGGGGCGGCGATGAGACGGGCGACGCCGAGGCCGGCGCCCTCGCGGTCGTCTGCGGGCTTCCGGGCGTCGGCAAGACGACGGTCGCCGAGCGGATCGCCGCTCACGTCGACGGCGAGATCCTCCGCACGGACGTGATCCGGAAGGAGCTGTTCGGGGACCCGGACTACTCCGACGCGGAGACCGAGGCGGTGTACGCGGAGCTGATCGACCGGGCCCGCGAGCGCGCCGCCGACGGCGACGCCGTCGTGCTCGACGCCACGTTCGCCGACGCCCGCTTCCGCGCCGATGTCCGGGAGATGGGCGAACGAGCGGCCGAATCGTTCGACCTCGTGGAGGTCGAGTGCGACGAGTCGGTCGTCGAGCGTCGGATCGAGCGCCGCGACGGGATCAGCGACGCCGACTTCGACGTCTACCTCCATTTCAAGGATGTCTTCGATCGGATCGAGACGGCCCACGTGACCGTCGACAACTCGGGCGCGGAGGCGGAGACGTTCGCGCAGGTCGACGCGGCGTTCGGCGCCGAGCCGGGCGGCGGCGAGTGAGCGGCGGGGACGACGGCGCCGCCACCGCCGGGAGTCCCTCCACCTCGACTCGTGCTAGCGATTCGCACGGCGAACGCACACACGCGTCTCCCATCACTTATACCGACGAACGCACTACGGACTGTATGAGCGAAGAATCCGGGCGTCGGAACCTCCGAATGCCCTCGGACGACGAAGTGTTCGCCGTAGTGACCGAGCACCTCGGCGGGAACCACGTCCGCCTGCGGTGCGTCGACGGCGAGACGCGACTGGGCCGGATCCCCGGCCGCATGAAGTACCGGACGTGGATCAGCGAGGGCGACGTCGTGCTCGCGGAGCCGTGGTCCTGGCAGGACGAGAAGGCGAACGTCGAGTGGCGATACGAGGACGACGAGGCGGACCAGCTGCGGCGCGAAGGACACATCCAGTAGTCGTTTTCGAGCGGCCAGTGGCCGCGTTCGTCCCCGTTCCCGCCCAGCGGGTAGCGACCCGGTCAGGCGAACAGGAGGACGATCACGGCCACGAACAGGAGCTCGCCGCCGACGAGGAGGACCGCGACCAGCCAGTAGCGGTAGGTCCAGAGCCACTCGGCGGCCCGGTTCCACCGCTCCGAGAGCCGACCCGCTTCGGCGGCGTCGCTCTCGGTCCCGCCGCGCCCCCCGACGTACGCCTCGTCGAGGCGCCAGCCCCCGTCCGGGTCGTACGTCGCGGGGACCCGCGTCCCGACCACCTCGTCGACGTCCAGCGGCGAGACGCCAGCGGCGTCGAGGAAGGAGAGGAACGCCTCGGACTCGGCGAGCGACCCGTCCCGAGGCGCCGAGAAGCGTTCGACGTGGGTCGCCCCCCCGTGAGGCGGTCGGAGCTCGACCACGACGCGGCGATCCGTCGACCGCACCGCGGTCACGACGAGGACGCTCTCCTCGTCGTTGAGATACGCCTCTCGGAGGCGACGCTGCACCTCGTCGTCGACGGCGTCCGTCGCGTCCAGTGAGTCGTCGACCGACTCCGTTACCTCGCCGTTCGCGTCGATCGACGACTCGGCCGCTCGCCCGTCCTCGGCGGGGTCGTCGGGCATTCGATCGGTGGTTGGCGACGCGCGCTCATAAGCCCGTGGCAGCCGCGGGCGAGACCGCCCCCGCGGGCGCCGACACACCCGCGAGACCGCCCCCGCGGGCGCCGACACACCCGCGAGACCGTCCCGGAAACCGTTTGAACGTCGGCGCCCACACAGTGGTATGCGCGAAGTGACGCTCCTGATCCGCCACCGCGGCGGGCCGGAGTCCGAGGTGAGCACTCGCCACCCGGAGGTGACGATGCGGTCCGTCTCGTCGATGACCGGCCGGGGGACCGAGCGGAAGCGGATCGTGGAGCTCCGCGGGCCGACAGAGGATATCGAGTCGTTCATCGACGAGTTCCGCGCGGCCGACGCCGTCGTCGAGGCGGAGCCGCTGTCGCCGGTCACCGGCAACCACGCGTACGTCGCGGTCGTGGTCGACAGCGAGGGCTGGGAGGGTATCAGAGGCCGGCTCTCGGAGATGGGGATCCACTACCGAACGGGGACGACAATCACCGCCGGAATCGAGCGCTGGACGGTGTACATCGAGGCGGACGACGACCTCGCCGCGATGATCCGCGAGCTGGAACGCGGCGACAACGACGTCGAGCTCGCGCGCAACGTCGAGATGGGGTCGATCGAGCGACCGCCGGGACTGCCGGCCTCGGGCATCCTCGACGGGCTCACCCCGAGACAGCGGGAGGTGCTCTCGACGGCCATCGCGGTCGGCTACTACGACCACGGGAGCGGCGTGGGCGTCGAGGACGTCGGCGACGAGCTCGGACTCGGATCCACGACGGTGTGGGAGCACCTCTCACGGGCGGAGTCGACGGTGATGAACGCCCTCTTCAACCGGTTCGAGGGGCAGACCGAGTCGGACCGGGGCGAGCGGTCGACGGCGGGGGAATCGCCGGAAGACGAGTGACCAGATCGGCGTCCGAACAACGCTTTTGTAGCTACGGCGTTCAGCGACGGGTATGACAGAGGGTTCGGTGTCCGTTCCTGTCGAGCAGTACGAGCGGCTCGCGGCGCTCGCGGCCGCCCGCGGCGTGACGCCCGAGGCCCAGCTCGCCCGCCTGATCGACGACGCCTACGAGGGGCTCGACGGCGACGCGGAGCCGCCGGAGTCGCTCCCGCTCGGGGTCTGCGACGCGGACGAAGAGGAGTAGAGCGATAGCGGCCGCGGTCGCTCGCGGGGCCGCGAGCGTCACTCGTCGTACGGCCAGCGACCGCCGGTCTTCAGCTCCGTGACGTAGCCGTCGGCGATCGACTCCCGGATCGCCGCCCGAGACCGGTGCGCGACCTCGTCGCCGCCGGCCGCGCCGCCGCCGTCCGTGGCGAAGCGGTACGTCGCTTCGGCGACCAGCGTCGCCACCTCTCGGAGGTCGCGCGGGTCGAGCTTGTCGAGCGTGTCGGCGTGGGTGTGGCCCCACCCCCGTCCCGACCGCTCCGACGTCGTCGACGCCATCACCGCCGGGATCCCCTCCTGCACGAACGCCCACTGATCGCCGTGCGGCGAGACCGTCTCGCCGGTCGTGATGGGGGCGTCGAACGCCTCGGCCACCGACCCGAACACCGCTCCCATCCCGTCGAAGCCGTTCGTTCCGACGCGGAGGTTCCGGGAGTTACAGGCGCCGTCGAGGTTGACCACGCAGGCGATCTCGTCGCGCGGCGTCGTCTCGGCCGCGTGGTACGCGCCCCACAGGCCGATCTCCTCCGCGCCGAACGTGACGACGCGAACGCGGGTGTCGAGGTCGCTCTCGACGGACGCGAGCAGGCGGCCGACCTCGGCGACGAGCGCCGACCCCGCGCCGTTGTCGTTCGCGCCGTCGCTCACGTCGTGGGCGTCGACGTGGGCGGTGAGGAACACCGCCTCGTCGGTGTCGGGCCCGACGTCGGCGACGGCGTTGACCGAGGTCGTCGGCTCGTTCCGGCAGTCGACTTCGATCGACACCTCGGGCGCGTCGGGGACGTCGCCGCCGCCGTCGCCGGCCTCGGCGGCGAGGCGCGCCAGCCGCTCGCCCACCTCCTTCGAAACGCCGACCGCGGGGATCGGCCCCGGTCGGTTGTGGTAGCCGACCTCGCCGGTGGGCGGGAGCGCCCCCTCGACGTGGTTTCGGAAGACGAAGCCGACCGCGCCGCGCTCGGCGGCGGTGACGTACTTCTCCATCCGGTGGATCCACCGGTCGTGCGTCTCCGGCGTCCGCGAGGAGGCCATCGCGACCGCGCCGTCGAGGGCGTCGCCAGCCGCCGCGAACTCCTCGTCGGTCCCGTCCCCGACGTCGACGAGGGGGGCGTTCGCCTCGCCGGCCGGCGTCCCGGGGAGCGCGATGACCTCGTGAGAGCGCTCGTGTCGGCGGTCGACGGGACCCGAGAGCTCGATCGCGGAGTCGCCCCGCCACCAGCCGGGGATCTCGAACTCGTCGAGCCCGGCGTTCCGGAGCCCGGCGTCCTCGAAGGCGGCGACGACCCGCTCCGCGCCGCGCCGCTCGCCGACCGACCCCGCCATCCGGTTCCCGATGTCAGTCAGGTCCGTGAGGAGGTCCCAGCCGAAGTCGCTCGTGCGCGCGTCGCCGACGACGCGGTCCGGTAGCGCTGTCATACGACCCGGTTAGACCGAGGGCGAAAAGGGGTTGCGGGAAGCCGGACCCGACCCGAGGCGGTCCGGTCCGACGACGCCTCAGGCCGGGTCGGCCTTCGTCGTCTCGACCGCCACGTCGTCGGGGTCGACGCCGATCCGGGCGAACTGCGTGCGGACGTGCTCCTCGGCCGCGTCGAGCGCCGCCGACTTGGTGTCGAACCCGCGGGGCATCGGCTCCTCGAAGGCGACCCGGATCTCCTCGCCGTCGACGGTGAGCGCCGAGCCGCCGCTCTCGACCTGGTAGAAGGAGTCGCACACCCAGACGTAGGGGGCGTCCTCGTCGGGCGCGCCCTTGTACGTCGGCGGGTCCTCGCCGCGCTCGAACACCGTCCCGGTGAGGTCGGTCCCGCCGCCGCTGCCGCGAACCAGTATCATACCGACGATAGGGCCCCGACGCGGAAAAGGGGCCCGAGACGGGCGCGAGACGCCCGAGACGCCGGCGGCACCCGCGACGCTCGCGACGGCCCGGGCGACCCGGAGGGGGAAACGCTTTCGGCGTGGCGGCCGCTGATTCGCCCATGACGCTGGAGGACTTCACCGAGTTCACCGACGACGAGGGCGACGGCGGGGGCGACGCCGGCTCGCCCGCCGACCGCGACACCGACGACGCGCCCGGAGCGGAGGGAGCGGCTTCGGGAGGCGCGGCGACCGGCGACGGCGGTCGCGCGGTGTCCTCGGGGGCCGAGGGCGACGAGGCGGACGACGACGGGTTCGCCGCGTACGACGTGGAGCCGGCGGGCGAGGACGCCGGGCTCGGAGTCGTCTCCGTCTCGCAGGGGCTCCGCGTCGCCGAGGAGGCCGAGGAGACGACGCTGCGGGCGTTCGTCACGACCGGGAACCGCGAGTCGGTCCGGCTCGGAAAGTACCTCCTCGTCCCGTACCCGGACGGCGAGCGGCTGTTCTGTCGGATCACGGGGCTGGAGTACGCGCAGGAGTTCCGCTCGGACGACGCCACCGAGATCCACGCCCGCCGCCAGATGCGCCGCGACGACTTCGCGGAGCGCGACTACAAGTTCATGGCCGAGCTGGAGCCGATGTCCGTCGTGTACGGCGAGGGCGACGACATGAAGCGGCGGATGACCGACCGGGTGCCGAAGCCGGGCGCGGTCGTCGAGGAGGCCTCCGACGACGCCGAGATCAAGACCGGCCTGAAGATCCCCGAGGACGGCGTCTTCCTCGGTCACCTCTCCGTCGGCGGCGAGAAGGTCCGGACGGCGGCGGAGCCTCCGACCGTCGACTACCGGGTGAAGGACGACTACACTGACGGCGACCCGCTCGCGTTCCGGCACACTCTCGTCGCCGGGGGGACCGGGTCGGGGAAGACCCACGCCTCGAAGAACGTCCTCCGGCAGTACCTCGACTCGGACCGCACCTACCCGACCGGCGACGGCCGGGAGTCGCGGATGGCGGTCGTCCAGTTCGACCCGCAGGACGAGTACGCGCAGATGCACGACGACAACCCCGACCTCGACGCCGACTTCGCCCGGCGGTTGGACCGGGAGGGGATCGCGCACGGCGGCCACGACGACGCGGTCGCGCTGGTGCCCCGGGTCGCGAACGCGACGTACCCCGGCGAGGGGCACCGCGCCGAGCGCGTGGAGTTCACCATCCCGTTCTCGCTCGCGCGGGACATGCCGTGGCTCGTCGCCGGCTCCGGGCTCAACGACAACCAGTACCCGGCCCTGCTGACCCTCCTCAATCGCTTCTTCGGCGACTACGGCGACTCGGGCACGTACAGCCAGTTCCTCTCGTACCTCGACGACCCGGCGCTGAAAGCGGAGCTCGACGAGAGCGGCCGAGTCCACGAGGCGACGTTCGACGCCGTGAAACGCCGGGTCCGGGCGGTCCCCGGCGGCGTGTTCGACCAGGACGCGAAGCCGATCACGGAGTTGGACCACACCCTCGTCCGGCCCGGCGGCCTCTCCGTGGTGCCGACGTACCACCTGCCGACCTCCCGGCAGAAGGAGATCGTCGTGCTCGCGGTCGCGGGGCTCCTCGTCGACGATAAGCTTTCGAACGACCCGGACAGCGACCGGATCGAGGAGACGCCGCTCCTCATCGGCATGGACGAGGCGCACAACTTCCTCGCGGACGCCGACAACGTGCAGGCCCGGAAGGTCGTCCAGAAGTTCACGGAGGCCGCCAAACAGGGCCGCAAGGAGCGTCTCGGCCTCTTCCTGATCACGCAGGACCCGCAGGACGTCGCGGAGTCGGTGTTCAAACAGGTGAACACGAAGATCGTGTTGAACCTCGGCGACGAGGACGCCATCAACAGCGTCAACATCCCCTCGAACCTCGCCGGCAAGGTCCCGTACATGGAGAAGGGGCAGATGGTGGTGTACTCGCCGGACAACTCGGAGCCGGTGGAGCTGATCGGGCTCTCGAAGTGCGTGACGCGCCACGGCGAGTAGGCGAACGGGTAGTCGGGTCGACCCGTTTTCACGCGACCGGATCCGCCGTCGCCCTTTTTCAGGACCGGCCGAGAAGCGTCGCCTATGACCAAACGGATCCTGGTGGCGGTCGACGGCTCGGACGAGGCGACCGAGGCGCTTCGGTTCGCGGCCACGGAGTGGCCGGACGCCGAGCTGACGGCGCTTCACGTGATCAACCCGGCGGACTCGACCACCGGCGCCGAGGGCGGGTTCCCGGGCGCGGTCGACCAGTGGTACGACAGCGCCAGGGGCCGGGGAGAGCGGATCCTCCGCGAGTCATCCGAGGCGGTGGACCGCGATATCGACACCAGACTGGAGGTGGGCCGGCCGACCGCGACGATCCTCGGGGTCGCCGGCGGCGAGGCCGCCGTCGGCGACGAGGACGGGACGGAGGGCACCGGCGAGCCGTACGATCACGTCGTACTCGCAAGCCAGGGCCGGACCGGGATCTCTCGGATCCTCCTCGGGAGCGTCGCCGAGGGGGTCGTCCGCCGCGCCGACGTGCCGGTGACGGTCGTGCGGTAGCGGGACGCGATCCCCTCGCCGCGGGCGTCCGGCTACTCGGACGAGTACGCCGGCGCTCTCAGTTCTCGACCCGGTCGGCCTCGACGATCTCGCCGACGACGGTCCAGCCCTCCTCGTCGGGGCCGGATCGGCCGAGCAGCACCGATTCGTGGTCCTCGGCGGTGATCAGCCGGAACTCGGCGTCGCCGTCGGCGTCGGTGCGGACGCCCTCGCCGCGGAACTCCCGCTGGAAGAACTCGGTCGAGGAGAACTCGAAGACGCCGGTCTCGCCGTCGTCGAGGGTAAGCCTGACCGGGCGCGGCTGCACGTTGTGGATCCGCTTCGCGATCGGATGGAGATCGGGCATGGTCTCGGGTCGGCCCGGTGGGGGAATAAAACCGCGGTCCGCGGCACGTCCGCCCCGAAACCGGACTGACCGAGCGCGACCCGACGACGGTCGCGGGACCGTACGTGCTTATCATGTCATAGAGCGTAAACTAATCCGATACCCAATGATATCCGACTCACTCGACTACCTGCGCGACGGCGACGACGCCGTCGTCACCGTCCTGATCGGCGGCGTGCTCCTGCTCGCGAGCCCGCTCATCGTGCCGTCCATCCTCGTGCTCGGCTACGTCTCCCGAGTCCTGCGGCTGACGGCGGACGGCGACGACGAGCCCCCGGTCTTCGACGAGTGGGGCGACCTGCTCGTCGAGGGAGCGAAGGCGTTCGCGGTCACGCTCGTCTACTCGCTGGTGCCGCTCGCCGTGTTCGCCGTCGCCGCCGTGGTGACCGTCGGCGCGTTCGTCGTGGTGCCCGGCGGCGGCGGGTCCGGCACCTTCCTCGGGAGCTTCGTCGCCGGCGTCCTCGTGTTAGTCATCGGGATCGCCGGGCTCGCCGTCTCGCTCGTCGGTCTCTACGTGACCCCCGCGGCGCTGGCCGCCGTCGCCGACTCCGGGCGGCTCGGAGACGGGTTCGCGGTCGGGGCGCTCTGGACCGTGGTCTCGAAGCGGGCGTACGCGACCGGCTGGCTCACCGCCGCCGCGGTCGTCCTCGCCGGCGCGCTCGCTATCGGCGTGCTCTCGGTGGTTCCGGTCCTCGGGACGATCGCGGGGCTGTTCGTCCAGTTCTACGCGCTCGTCGCCGCGGCCGCCGTCATCGGCTGGACGTGGGCCGACGTGCGGCCCGTCTCGGCCGAACCGGCGGAGTCGGAGCCCGCGGAGCGGCCCGCGGTGTAGGCGACTTCGACGCTGAACGAACGCAT
>NZ_NHPF01000094.1:0-28800 GCF_002252925.1 Halorubrum sp. Ea8 | reverse complement strand
AGCGCGTACGCGCTGATCCGGGTGACGTACACCGTCTTCACCGTCGACTTCCTCGCCGCGAACGACGCGATCACGACGGCGATGCTCGTCGTCTCCGGGGCGTCTATCCTCGCCGGCTCGGTGCTCGCCGCGATGCAGTCCGACCTCAAGCGGATGTTCGCGTACTCCTCGGTCGCGCAGTTCGGGATGATCGGGGCCGCGATCGCGTTGGCGAACGAGACCGCGCTGCTCGGCGGGATCGTCCACCTCGTGGGGCACGGCCTCCTGAAGTTCGGGCTGTTCCTCGGGATCGGGACCCTCGCGCTCGGCTACGGCGTCNNGCGCGAAGCGCCGTTCACGACCGGAGCGATCGCCCTGCTCGGGCTCGGGCTCGTCGGGATCCCGCCGTCGGTCGGTTTCCTCGGGAAGTGGTACATCGGGGTCGGCGCCGTCGAGTCCAGCATGGCCGGCGCCGGGCCGGCCGGGATCGGCGTCGCCGCCGTGATCTTCGTCAGCACTCTGTTCACGCTGTCGTACGTCGCGCGGCTGATCGAGCGGTTCTACTTCGCCGGCGTCGGGCTCCCGGGCGGCCACGGAGAGGAGGCGGCGGCCGGCCACGGCGACGACCCCGCGGGCGGCGCGAGCGATGACCCGGCCGGAGTGGCCGCCGATGGCGGTCGCGATGACGACCCTGCGGCCGACGATACGGGTGCGGCCGCGCCGGTCGCGCCCGTGGAGGGCGCGCCACGGCCCTCGCTGGTGCCCGACCGAGTGCCGGCGGCGTCGCTGGCGATACTGGTCGTCACGACGCTCGTCACGGTCGCGCTCGGCTTCGCCGGCTTCGCGCTGGCCGAGTGGTTCGGTCCGTTCCTCACGGAGGTGTTCGCATGACTGACGCTTTCATTTCAGACCCACGTCCCCTACTGGCCGTCCTCGTCTCGTTCGTCGCGGCGTTCTTCATCGTCGCGTCGCACCGCTCGCCGAACGTCCGCGAGGGGTGGACGATCGCCGCGGCGGTCGCGAAGTTCGGGATCGTCGCCTCGATGCTCCCGGCCGTCCTCGACGGCGCCGTCTTCGAGTGGTCGCTCGGGGCGTTCCTCCCCGGGATCGAGTTCGCGCTGCGCGCCGACGCGCTCGGCATGCTGTTCGCGTTCCTCGCCAGCGGGCTGTGGATCGTCACTTCCTTCTACAGCATCGGCTACATGCGGGGGAACGACGAGACGAACCAGACCCGGTACTTCGCCGCGTTCGCGGTGTCGCTGTCGGCGACGATGGGGATCGCGTTCGCGGGCAACCTCGTGACGATCTTCGTCTTCTACGAGATCCTCTCGATCGCGACGTACCCGCTCGTCGCGCACGACGAGACGCCGGAGGCGCGCTCGGCCGGTCGGAAGTACCTCGCGTACACGATGTTCGGCGGCGGCGTGCTCGTGCTCGCCGGGACCGCCCTCGTCTACCTGATCGCCGGCAACGTCTCGTTCACCGCCGGCGGCATTCAGGAGCTCGCGAACGCCGACCCCGGCCTCGCGATGCTCGCCTTCTTCCTCCTGGCGATCGGGTTCGGGGTGAAGGCCGGGATCATGCCGCTCCACCAGTGGCTCCCCGAGGCGATGGTCGCGCCGACGCCCGTCTCCGGGCTCCTCCACGCGGTCGCGGTCGTCAAGTCCGGGGCGTTCGGTGTCTCGCGGGTCGTCCTCGACGTCTTCGGCCCGGAGCTCGTCTTCGACCTCTCGCTCCCGTTCGGCTTCTCGGCCGGCCTCGTGTTATCGACCATCGGGGCGATCACGCTGACGGCGGCCTCCATCATCGCCCTGCGAAAGGACCACCTGAAACAGCGGCTCGCCTACTCGACGGTGAGCCAGCTGAGCTACATCATCCTCGGGCTCGGGCTGTTCGGCTGGTACGGGCTCGTCGGCGCGCTGCTGCACATCCCGGCGCACGCGTTCATGAAGCTCACCCTGTTCTTCTGCGCCGGGAACCTCCACGTCTCGACGCACACCGACTACATCTCGGAGATGGCGGGGATCGGCAAGCGGATGCCCCTGACGATGGGGGCGTTCACGGTCGCCTCGCTCGGGATGGCCGGCATCCCGCTTCTGGCCGGGTTCGTCAGCAAGTACTACATGCTGATCGGCGGGATCCGGATGGGCGCCCAACTGACCCCGGTCGCGTACTACCTCGTGGGCGCGCTCCTGCTCTCGGGCGTCCTCAACATCGCGTACTTCTGGCCGGTGATCTACACCGCCTTCTTCGAGGCGGAGGACGCCCACGACGCGAAGCCGCTCGTCGACTTCCGGATGGGCGGCGAGTCGCGGTCGACGCTGCCGGCGACCGACGGGGGGCGACCGGAGGACGAGAACGACGACCCCGAAGACGAGAGCAACGACACCGACGCCGAGGTCGACGACGTCGTCGAGAGCGCCGAGGGCGACAGGACGGTCGGGGACCCGAGCGACGACGCCGACGTCCCCGACGACTCCGACATCCCCGACGCGGAGCTCGACGACCTCCCGACCGACGCGGAGGGCGTCGTTCGCCCGGACTTCAACACGAGCGAGCGCGACTTCTCCGAGCCGGCCGAGCGCGTCGACACCGGCGACTACGCGGTCGACTCGCGCCCCTCCGACGCGGAGGTGCCGTTCGGCGTCGGACGCCGCGACACCGCGACGGAGGGCTCCGAGGCCGACGACGGCGACGGCGCCGCCGTCGAAGCCGGCCGCGGTGACGACGAGGGTCACACCGATGACGGTGAACACGGCGACGGCCACGACGACCACGGCCACGCCGGCGGCCCGCCCGCGGGCGGCTGGCGTCACATCGACGGGCTCGACGCCCTCCGCGGGCGCGAGTCGACGTGGTTCACGCTCGGCCCGATCCTCACCGCGATGAGCCTCGCGGTGCTGCTCGGCGTGATCCCCTACGAGATGGGCTTCTTGGAGCTGATCGAGCTCATCGTCGACACGCGGCTCCCGGAGGAGGTGATGCGGCCATGAACGCGGTTCTCACCTCCCTCCCGCCGTACGTCGTTCTCGCGGCGGCGGCGTTCCTCGTGCTCGGCCTCCCGCGCCGCGCCGGCCACGCGGCGGCCGCGCTGGCGACGGCGTTCACGTTCGCGCAGGCGGTGCTGCTCGGCGACGGCGGCACGGGGGCCCACCTCGCGACGCAGCTGTTCGGGTTCGACGTGGTGCTGTTCAACGTCGACCAGTTCTCCCTGCTGATGGGCGTGGTCGTCGGCTTCCTCGCGACGGCGGCGGTGCTGTACGCGTACGGCACCGAGGCGCCGACGTGGGTGACCGCGTTCGCGCTGGTGTACGTCTCCTCGACGCTCGGGACGATATACGCCGGCGACTGGCTCACGCTGATCTTCTTCTGGGAGCTGATGGCCGTCACCAGCACGCTGCTGGTGTGGCAGTACGGCGGCGCGGCGGTGCGGGCCGGCTACCGCTACGCGCTGTTCCACGGTATCGGGGGGACGTTCTTCCTCGGCGCGGTCGTCGTCCACGGCGCGTCGATGCTCGGCAGCGTGCCGGCCGCCGAGATATTCCTGTTCTCGTCGACGACCGGGATCCACGCGAGCGCGACGCTGCTCGCGGCGATCGGGGTCGGGGTCAACTGCGGGTTCATCTTCCTGCACACGTGGCTCCCGGACACCTACCCCCGCCCGCACGTGGCGGCGTCGGTGTTCCTCTCCGTCTTCACGACGAAGACGGCGGCGTACGTGATGTACCGGACGTTCCCTGAGGGCGGCATGTGGCTCGCGTACCTCGGCGGGTTCATGGCCGTCTACGGGGCGTTCTTCGCCCTGCTGCAGTACGACCCGCGCCGGCTCCTCTCGTACCACATCCAGGCGCAGCTCGGGTACATGCTGGCCGGCTTCGGGCTCGCGACGTACGTCGGCGAGTTCGCCGTCACCGGCGGCTTCGCGCACCTGTTCAACAACGTGCTGTACAAGAGCCTGCTGTTCATGGCCGTCGGCGTCGTGATCTACCGGACCGGCGTCGAGGACATCAGGGACATGGGCGGGCTCTGGCGGGAGATGCCGGTCACCTTCCTCGTCTACGTCGTCGGCGCGGCCTCGATTACCGCCGTCCCGGGATTCAACGGGTTCATCTCGAAGGGGATGGTGATCGACTCCGCCCACGAGCTCCACAACTTCGAACTCCTCTTCGGCGAGGGGCTGCTGTGGTGGCTGCTGATCCTCGGCGGCGTGGGGACGTTCATGTCGTTCATCAAGCTCGGCTACTACGTGTTCTTCCACGGTTCGGCGACGCTGTCGCCGAAGGACGCCACGGCGTTCCAGACCGCCGGGATGCTCCTCGCCGGCGGCGCCTGCGTCTTCTTCGGGGTGTTCTACTACCAGCTGATCGAGCTGATGCCGTTCACGGAAATCATCCTCGGCGAGGACGTCTACTTCAAGCCGTACAGCGCGAGCCACCTGACGGAGAGCGCGGCGCTCCTCGTGACCGGGTTCGTCGGCTTCTTCGCGCTGAAGCGGCCGCTCGGCTGGCTCGCGCACCACATGCGAGACGTCGACGCGGTGACGTACCCGGCCGCGTTCTACCTCGGGCGGGGGTCGATCTGGGGCGTCACGGCGCTGTGGGCCGCCGTCGACCGCGCCGTGATGCGGTTGGTCGCGGCGATCAAGCGGACCGCGATGCACCCGCGGACGGCGGTCGCGGGGCTCGGCGTCGACGTGGAGATCCGAACCGGGATCGGCCGCAGCGTCCTCTTGTTAACGCTCGCGGCCGGGGTCGCGCTGTTCGCGTTCCTGCTCGGCTGAGCGGGAGTTACGAACGGCTTCGTCGGACTCTTATTTTCGGACGGACGGAAGTCGGCGTTCAGCGTGATGGGTTTCGAATTGTATGAGAAAATTTATAACTAATCCGTCACCCGGTTGGGATGTGTCCCTCCAACCGTTACAGGTACCCGGCGGCCCCGAGCTGCTCATACTCCTCGTCGTACTGCTCGTCGTCTTCGGCCTCGTCGGCCGATGGGTGTACCGGGACGCGAAATCCCGCGGGAGCGACTGGGCGTGGCAGTGGGGAGTCGGTATCGGACTGCTGTTTCTGTTCGGCCTCGTCCCCGGACTGCTCGGACTCCTCATCTACGTCACGGTGCGAGACGAGGTCGGCGAACCGACGTGAGCTCCGCGAACTACGCGGCTCACGACGCGCGATCAGCGGGCCGAGCCGTCGCTCTCTGAGCGTTTCAACGGCGTCGAAAAGGAGGAAGCGGCCGCGTCGTCAGCGTCCGGCTCGTCTGGACGCGGCGGCGGCTCAGTACTCCTCGTACGCGAGGTTCATCATCCACTGCGAGAAGGCGTCCGCCTGCGGGTCGACCTCCTCCTCGCCGATGAACGGTGACAGCATGTCGTCGGCCATCAGTAGCGAAAAGTCCAGATCGCGGGGGGCGGGCTCCAAGTAGTACGTGTTGTGTCCGTCGTACACCGTATCGGACCGCTGGATGAGGCCCGACTCCTCTAACGCCTCCGCGATGCGGCTCCCCTTGCGTGAGGAGACGTCGAGTTCCTTCCAGAAGTCGCTCTGGTGGATGCCACCGGTCTCGCGGATGAGTTCGAGGCCGGCCTGCTCGTCCTCCGACAGCTCGGCCTCGAGTTCGGACACGCTCATGGTCGAACACCCGCCCGCGAGTCGCTTAAAACTGGCTTTCCGTCCCGTCGCGGCGCCTCCGGGCGCGACGGGATCGGGGGCGATCGCCGTCTCGGGCGCCCGTCCGCCGCCGTCAGAACTCCGCCGGTAGCGACACCGGCTCCGCGGGCGTCTCGCAGGGCGGGCCGTCGGCGTAGGCGAACTCGGCATGCTCAGTCGGGTCGGCGCTCGTGCGGATCCGGGTGAACGACCGCGTCCCGAACCCGTCGCCGTGGAGGCAGGCGCCGTACTCGTGGTCGGCGAGGACGCCGCTCGCGCGGTCGAGCCACGACCCGCCCGACTCGCCCGGCTCGGGGACCAGTTCGGCCGCGATCCGACGGGCGCTGTCGGCGCGCTCCTCGGCGAACTCCCGGCGACGCTCCGGCACCGAGAACCGCTCGA
Source organism: Halorubrum sp. Ea8 (assembly GCF_002252925.1). NCBI lineage: Archaea > Methanobacteriati > Methanobacteriota > Halobacteria > Halobacteriales > Haloferacaceae > Halorubrum > Halorubrum sp. Ea8. Next base: position 22,771 of record NZ_NHPF01000094.1, on the reverse strand, counting down.
CGCCGTTCACCACGCCGCCGACGTTGCCGACGACGTGGACGCCGGGGTCGAGCCGAGTGACCGCGATCCCGCCGTCGTACGAGAGGAGGAACGCGGCCGCGTCGTCGGCGATCACGAGGTTGAACCCGTCGTACGACCGCTCTTCGAGATCGCGCTCGACCCCACGCACCGCGGTCTCCGCGGAGTCGGCCTCCAGGCAGTCCCGCACGAGGAGTCCCCTGGAACGGTCCCCGTCGCGGTCGGCGTCGAGCCAGCGGTTGGTGACCGCGACGGCGACGCCCGACTCCGAGAGGCCGATCCACGTCCCGCCGGCCTCGGCGTCGCGCGGGGCGACGTACCGAACGCCGTCGTCGCCGGCGGGATCGCGCACGGCCGGCGGTTCGGCCGCCCTGTCGAGCGCCTCGTCGCGGTTGGCGGCGAGCGCGGTCGGCGCGTCGCCGAACACGCGCCACGCGAGGGCGAGAGTACACACGATAGCCGCTGCGGACGACGAGGAGGAAAAACCCGCGATCGGTCGGAGCCATTCTTTACTCGCAATAAAAGAAATCTTTTGGTTGCTGACCCCGTCGGTCGGTGTATGAACGCGATAGCCGTGTACGAGGGGGCCGACGAACCGGTCGTGACGGAGAAGCCGCGACCGGAGCCGGCCCCGGGGGAAGCGCTCGTCCGGACCCTCCGGGTCGGCGTGGACGGGACGGACCACGAGGTGATCGCCGGCGGGCACGGCGGGGCGCCCGAGGGCGAGGACCACCTCGTGTTGGGTCACGAGGCGGTCGGGGTGGTCGAGGACCCGAACGACACGCCGTTCGAGGCCGGCGACGTGGTCGTCCCGACGGTGCGCCGTCCCCCCAACGGCGCGAACGAGTACTTCGCGCGCGGCGAGCCCGACATGGCGCCGGAGGGCCGGTATCACGAACGCGGCATCGTCGGCGCGCACGGGTTCATGGCCGAGTACTTCACCAGTCCGGCGGAGTTCCTCGTCGCGATCCCGCCCGCGCTCGCCGAGTGGGGGTTCCTCGTCGAGCCGATCTCGATCGCGGAGAAGGCGATCGAGCACGCGTTCGCCAGCCGGTCGGCGTTCCACTGGGAGCCCGAGTCCGCGCTGGTCTTGGGCAACGGCTCCCTCGGGCTGCTCACGGTGGCGGCGCTCGACGCCGACTTCGACCGGATCTACTGCCTCGGTCGCCGGGAGCGCCCGGACCCGACGATCGACATCATCGAGTCGCTGGGCGCGACGTACGTCAACTCCAACGAGACGCCCGTGCCGTCGGTGCCGGAGGCGTACGAGCCGATGGACTTCGTCTTCGAGGCGACGGGCCACGCGCCGCACGCCTTCGAGACGATCGAGGCGCTCGCTCCCAACGGGGTGGGCGCGCTGCTCGGCGTGCCGGGCGACTGGGAGTTCGAGATCGACGGCGGCCGGCTCCACCGCGAGTTCGTCCTCCACAACAAGGCGCTCGTCGGGAGCGTCAACTCCGGCTACGAGCACTTCGAGGCCGCCGTCGACTCCCTGTCGCGGTTCTCGGCGGGGTTCCTCGACGATCTGGTCACCGGCGTCCACGGGCTCGACGAGTTCGAGGCCGCGTTCGCGGATGACGACACGACTATTAAAACGGCGGTCGAATTCGGCTCATATGAAGAACGTTGACGACCTGATAGACAGCGCGGCCGAGCTCGCGGACCACGGTCTCTCGAAGGGAGAGATCGCCGACGAGCTGAACGTCTCCCGTGAGACCGCGAGCTGGCTCGTCGAGCGCGGCGGCGGGGGCAACGCCGCGGCCGAGACCGCGGCCGCCGAGACGACGACCGACATCCACGTCGACTGGTCGGCGCTGGGCCGCGACTCGACGCGGCTCGGCTACGCCGCGAGCGCGATGGCCGACCTCCTCGCGAAGCAGGGCGAGGAGGTCGACCTGACGGTGGGGGTCGAGAAGGCCGGGGCCCCGCTCGCGACCGCGGTCGCGAGCCGACTCGACACCGACCTCGGCACGTACGCCCCCGCGAAACACCAGTGGGACGAGGGCGACATCGACGAGCAGGGCGGCGGGTTCTCGCGGAACTTCGCCGGGATCCGCGACCGCGACTGCTACGTCGTGGACGACATCATCACCTCGGGGACGACGATGCGGGAGTCGATCAACGCGATCCGCGAGCAGGGCGGCGAGCCCGTCGCCTGCGTCGTGCTCGTCGACAAGATGGGATACGACGAGATCGACGGCGTTCCGGTGTACTCGCTCGTGGACGTCGTCCGCGTCGACCGCGACGAGTAAGCGCTCCCGACGAGGAGCGGTCGCGGGCGTCGCCCTGCGTGGATCTCTCGTTTCCGTGCGGAACCCATTTGCCGCGGCGGCGCGTATCGGCGCCTATGACGTTCCAGCCCGAGTCAGAAGCCGACCCCGAGGAGATCGAAGCGCGCGTTCACGAGACCATCGCCGAGAACGACGTGGTCCTGTTCATGAAGGGGAACCGACTGATGCCCCAGTGCGGCTACTCGAAGCGCGCCGTCGAGCTCATCGGTCAGTACGTGGAGGAGTTCGAGACCGTCGACGTGCTGCCCGCCCTGCCGCACTACCGAGAGGCGCTGGAGGCCGAGAGCGGCTGGGAGACAATCCCGCAGACCTTCGTCGACGGCGAGTTCGTCGGCGGGAGCGACGTGTTGGCAGAGCTGGAGGAGCGCGGCGAGCTGGCCGCCGAGCTCGGCGCCGAGTAGGCCGCGAGCGCACCCGCTCGCGACGACGCCCGATCTTGGGAGTCGAAGGGCAGTCCATATAAACCTACGGTGCCTAGTTGCAGTAGACGCAGCCGCTGCCGCCGTGCCGACCGTCTCGACCCATCTCACCCAACCAACAATGACAGGCCGCGTGTTCAGACTTCATTCGACGCTCGAACTGCCACTCGAAGACGTGGAGACGTACTTCGAAGAAGACCCCGACCTCCCGCCGGAGATCGACGACATCGACATCACGCGTCGAAACAACACCCTCATTATCAAGGCCCTGTCCGACGACGAGAGCATCAGCAAGTACACGCCGACCGCCCAGCTGAAGGCGTCCGTCACGGAGACGCGCGTCTGGGAAGAGGAGCCGCCCCGCGCCGGCGGCCCCCAGTGGATGGACGACGAGGAGGAGGAGATCCCCTCCGAGCTCGTGGAGTTCGCCTGCTTCAAGGGCGATCGCGAGACCGTTCTCCAGAACTCCGCGCTCCAGTACCCCATGTTCCTCGTGCTCCGCGAGCTGGCGCAGCTCTCGGAGAAGGGGACGCTGACCGCGATCACGGAGGAGGAGGACGAGCTCGAAGCGACGCGGATCGTCGAGGGTGAGCCGCGTCCCGCGAGCATCGAGGTCGTCGAGAGCCCGCAGGGCGCCGGCGACGGCGACGGCGGCGTCAACTGGCGCGACAACGAGTTCATCTCGGACTGAGCCCGACGCCACGACCTCGCTCGGCGTCAGTGGTCAGTCGACGGCGGGGTCGCACGACGGCCCGTCGCGTCGAACCCGCGTTCTAAATCCGCGATCAGGTCGTCGATCCCTTCGAAATCGACGCGTCCGGCGCCCGTCGGTCGACGGTCGTCAACCCGGACCGTCGACAATTTAAGCGCTCCCGGCGTTTTCCCCGCCAATGACCGACGACTGGGTGAGCCTCTTCTCGGGCGGGAAAGACTCCTCGTGGGCGCTGTACCGCGCGCTGGAGGAGGGCCTCGACGTCTCGCGGCTCCTGACCGTCCACCCGGCGGGCGACTCGTACATGTACCACACGCCGGCGACGGAGCTCGCCGAACTCGCGGCCGAGAGCGTCGGGATCGACCTCGTCGAGGTCTCGCCGGACGACTTCGGCGCGGACGACGTCGACGACGCGGGCGCGCAGGGCGACGCCGAGCTGGAGCCGATGGAGGCGGCGCTCCGGGAGGTCGCCGCCGACGACGACGTCGACCTCGCCGGGGTCACCGCCGGCGCGGTCGAGAGCGAGTACCAGACCAGCCGCATTCAGGGGATGTGCGACCGCCTCGGGATCGACCTGTTCGCGCCGCTGTGGGGCGAGGACCCGGTCGCGCTCGCGGAGGCGATGTTCGACGCCGGCTTCGAGATCCGGATCGTGCAGGTCGCCGCCTACGGGCTCGACGAGTCGTGGCTGGGGCGGCGCTTCGACGCCGACGCGCTCGCGGAACTGATCGACCTGCGCGAGGAGTACGGCGTCCACCCCCTCGGCGAGGGCGGCGAGTTCGAGACGTACGTCGTCGACGGCCCGCACATGGACCGCCGGATCGAGTTCGAGTACGACGCGGTGTGGGAGGGCGACCGCGGCCACGTCGAGGTGCGAGACGCGCGGCTGGAGTGAGCTAGCGACACAACGCGAAACGCCTCTGAAAGCGCGCTACGGCCAGCTGCCGGCCTGGTCGTATGCGTTCACGATCCGACCGATGGCGACGACGTAGGCCGCGGTGCGGAGGTCGCGAACGTCGCGGTTCTCGTAGGCCTCGACGATGCCGTCGAACGCCTCCGTGATCACGCGTTCGAGCTCCTCGTTAACCCGCGACTCCGTCCAGCTGAACCGCTGTCGATTCTGCACCCACTCGAAGTACGAGACGGTGACGCCGCCCGCGTTGGCGAAGATGTCGGGGACGACGTAGACGTCCTTCTCGGCGAGGACGTCGTCGGCGTCGGGAGTGAGCGGCCCGTTCGCGGCTTCGACGATCACGTCGGCCGCGACGTCGGTCGCGAGGTCGCCGTCGATCGCGTTCTCCAGCGCCGCGGGCACGAGCAGGTCGACGTCGAGCGTCAACAGCTCCTCGTTCGTGATCGGTTCGGCGTCGCCGTAGCCGGAGACGGCGCCGGTCTCGCTCTTGTAATCTTTCACCGCCCGCGGGTCGAACCCGTCGGGGTCGTGGATACCCCCGGAGGAGTCCGAGACCGCCACCACGTCGGCACCGAGGTCGTCGATGAGGGCGGCCGCGACGGAGCCGGCGTTGCCGTACCCCTGTACCGCGACCGTCGCGCCCGCGAGGTCGCGGTCGAGCCAGTTTAACGTCTCGCGCGCGGCGAGCGCGACGGAGCGACCGGTCGCCTCGACGCGCCCCTCGCTGCCGCCCGAGTCGATCGCCTTCCCGGTGATGACGCCGGGCGCGGTCGTGTTCTCAAGCGTCTCGTAGGTGTCTTTGATCCAGTTCATCTCCCGCTGGCCGGTGTTGACGTCCGGCGCCGGGATGTCGCGGTCCTCGCCGATGATCGGGCGGAGCTCGGTCGCGAAGGCGCGCGTCAGCCGCTCTAACTCGCTCTCCGAGTACTCTCCGGGGTCGATCGCGATCCCGCCCTTCCCGCCGCCGTAGGGCACGTCGACGACGGCGCACTTATACGCCATCCAGCCCGACAGCGCCTTCACCTCGTCGCGGGTGACGCCCGGGTGATAGCGGATCCCCCCCTTGTACGGGCCGCGATCGCCGTTGAACTGCGAGCGGTACGCGCGGACCGTCTCCAGCGATCCGTCGTCGAGTTCGAACGTCAGATTCGTCTCCAGCAGTCGCTCCGGGTTCTTCAGCCGAGTGAGAATTCCCGGCGGCGCGTCGAGGTGCGCCGCGGCGTCGTCAACCTGTTCCTGCAGACTTTCGAACGGATTCGCCTGATCGCCCATGTGAACTCGTCTCCGGGGACCGGGGTTAATTGTGACGGACGATCAGCGGGACGCGGGATCGCGGTTGGGGGGCGCGGCGAACGGCTCCGCTTCCGCTCGCCGCGGTCCCTATCGCGGGTCGAGCCCGGCGGCCGCCGCTCGCTCGACGATCCGCTCCGCCCGCGCGATCAGCGGGGCGTCGATCATCTCGCCGTCGACGCTGAAGACGCCGCGGTCGTCCCGGTCGGCCTCGTCGCAGGCGTCGAGGACCCGCGCCGCCCACTCGACCTCGTCGGGGTCGGGCGTGAACGCCTCGTTGATAGGCTCGACCTGCGACGGGTGGATCGCGAGCTTCCCGTCGTAGCCGAGCGTGCGCGCGAACGCCGTCTCCTCGCGGAGCCCCGCGGTGTCGGAGAAGTCCGTGTACACCGTATCGAGCGCGTCGACGTCGGCGGCGCCGGCCGCGAGGACCGCGTGCTCGCGGGCGTACAGCACCTCGGTTCCCTCGTCGGTGCGCGTCGCGCCCAGGTCCGCCGCGAGGTCTTCGGCACCGAAGACCAACGCGTCGGTCGGTTCCGCGTCGGCGATCGCCTCGGCGGCGAGCACGCCCCCCGCCGTCTCGACGAGCGCGAACACGGCGGGGTCGAGCCCGCGGTCGGTACACAGCGCGGCCGCACGGTCGACGCGGTCGGCGCCCTCGACCTTCGGGAGCATGACCGCGTCGAGTCGCGGCGAGCGCTCGGCGTCGTCGGTGCCGGGCTGGACGTCACCGGTCGCCGCGCTCGCTCCGACGAGCGCGTCGAGGTCGGCGGCGGGGTCCGTCGCCGTGAGCCGGACGCAGACCTCCGTATCGGGGTCGAAGTCGGGATCGGCGAGCAGGCCGCGGACGGCGGCTCGGGCCTCGTCCTTCCGGCCGGGGGCGACGGCGTCCTCGAGGTCGAAGCAGACCACGTCAGCGCCCGTCGCCGGCGCCTTCCGCATGAGTTCCGGGCGATCGCCGGGGGAGAACAGGAGGCTTCGTCGGGCCATGTCGGGCACTCCTCGCGGCCGAACATAAAGAGCCGGGCCGTCCGAATCCGAGACCCGCCCGGCGCCCGGAGCGGTACCGATTTGCCGCGGCGGGTCGACGGTCGGTCCATGACGGGACGCTACTACGAGGAGTTCGAGGTCGGGGAGACGATCGAACACGCGCGGCGGCGGACGGTGAGCGAGGCCGACAACCAGCGCTTCTGCGACATGACGATGAACCAGCAACCGCTCCACCTCGACGCCGATTTCGCCGAGGGGACGCAGTTCGGCGAACGGCTCGTCAACGGGCTGTACACCCTGTCGCTCGCGGTCGGCGTGTCGATCCCGGAGACGACCGACGGCACCATCGTCGCGAACCTCTCGTACGACGACGTCGAGCACCCGAACCCGGTGTTCCACGGCGACACGATCCGCGCGCGGTCGACGGTCACGGACAAGCGGGAGACCAGCGACGGCGAGCGCGGCGTCGTCACGATGCACGTCGAGGCGTTCAAGCTGGTCGAGGACGGCGACGACGTCCTCGTCTGCGAGTTCGACCGGACCGCGCTCTCGAGGAAGCGGCCGGACGGGAACGGGAGCTGACCCCTGTCACGAGCCGGACCCGACTACCCGTCGTCGCTCGCGTCGGCGTCGTCTTCCGCCAGCAACAGCCCGAGGTACGACGTGCGGACCTGCTCCGCGCCGTCGAGTCCGAGCCGGTCGAGGGCGTCGAGCGCGTCGTCCCTGACGGCCTCGATCGCTCCCTCCTCGGCGACCGCGCGCTCGATCTCGACGAACTCGCCGAGCCCGTCGACCGCGTCGAGCGTCACCGTGAATCCGTCGTACGCCCAGAACTCGCGGCGCTTCTCGACGGTCGCCGCCGGTTCGAACCCCAGCCCGGAGAGGATGCCGGCCGCGGCCTCCGGGTCGGCCACCTCGGTCTCGTGTTCCGCGCGGGTCTTCGACCCCTCGTCGAGCAGCGGCCCCTTGTACGTGATCTTGGTCGTCTCGGGCGCTGTCGGTGGGGCGTTCGACCCGGGGTCCGGACCCTCCGCCTCGTCCGCCGCGTCGGCCGGGGAGATTCCACTCTGAAGCGGCGTCTCGCGGCGGACCCGAAGCGCCTCGTCCGTCTCGGCGAAGTCGCGGTGCGGCGCGTCGTAGTAGGCGTCCCGCTGGCGACGCGCGTCGACGCGCTCGGCGCCCGCCTCGCGCAGGCGCTCGCGGACCGCGTCGACGTCGGCCGGCACCTTGATCTCGACCTCGAACATACCCGGATTCCGCCGGGCGCGTTCTTAAGCGCCGCGGGACGCTAACTCCGGCGCGACGCGGTCGCCGCCGCGTCGAACCGTGCGCCTTAAGGGTGTAACAGGTGACGTTCAGGGTATGAGCGATCAGGAGCAAGCGGACGCGGCCGAGGACGCCGACGAGGCCGAGACCGAAGCCGAGACCGAGAGCGCCGGACTCGCGGACGGCGACTTCGTGCGGGTCGCGTACACGATCCGAACGGCCGACGACGGCCGGGTCATCGACACCACCGACGAGGAGACGGCCGAGGAGGCCGAGATCGACACCGAGGAACACGAGTTCGAACCCCGCGTCATCGCGCTCGGCGCCGGTCACGTGTTCCCGGCGGTCGACGAGGCCTTCGTCGGCGCCGAGGTCGGCGACGAGGGCGTCGTCGACGTCCCCGCCGAGGACGCCTTCGGCGCGTACGACCCCGACGAGGTCGAGACCGTCAAGGCCGACAAGATCCCCGAGGACAGCCGGTACCCCGGCGCGCAGGTCCAGATCGACAACCAGCAGGGCTACCTCGAGACGATCATCGGCGGCCGCGCCCGCGTCGACTTCAACCACCCGCTGGCCGGCGAGGACCTCGAGTACGAGTACGAGATCCTCGAGCTCATCGACGACCGCGAGCAGCAGGCCGCCGGCATGCTCGGGATGTACCTCCAGGACGCGCCCGAGGTCCGCATCGAGACCGTCACCGAGGAGGAGGAGACGGTCACCGAGGACGACGAGGGCGAGGAGGTCGTCGAGACCGATGAGGTCGAGAAAGACGTCCTCTACGTGACGGCCACGCAGGCGATGCAGATGAACCAGCAGTGGATGTTCCAGAAACAGCAGATCGCGCAGGACCTCATGGGCCGGCTCGACCTCGACCGCGTCGTGGTCGAGGAGGTCATCGAGGGCGGCGGCATGGGCGGGCTCGGCGGCATGATGGGCGGCATGGGCGGCGCCGGCGCCGGCGACATCGAGGACGCGCTCGAGGACGTCGACGTCGACGCCGACGAGATCGTCGACGAGCTCGACGAGGAGTAACCCCCTTCGCGGCGTCTCGGCCGGACGACGAACCGATCCTTTTTGACCGACGGTCGACCCACCCAGAGACATGGAAACCGACCGGCCGACGGAGAGAGACGCGGAGGGCGGCTGACCGATGGAGATCGAACGGGCGCGGGACGACCTCGTGGTCGCCGCGAGCGCCGGCGCGACGACGGTCGCGGTCGCGGTGCTGTCCGGGGTCGCCGGCGTCGTCGAGGTGGGGACCCTGCCGACGCTCGCACCGATCGCGGTGTACGCCGCCTATCTCTTCTCGCGGAAGGGCGGCCCGTACGGACCGCTCGACGAGCCCCGGAACTGGGCGGTCGCGGCGGCGCTCGTCGGCGTAGTCGTGGCCGTCGCGGCCGCGGTGCTGTAATCGAACCGGATCGAGAAACGCCCGATTCAGGCGATGTCCCGGCTCGTGTCGACGGAGACCGAATCGGTGAGCTTCAGCTTGAGCGGCTCCTCCAGCGCCGCGCCGCCGCGGAACTTCGGGACGACGAGTCGGTTCACGATCTCCGTTCCGGTCACCGCGATCCGGAGGTCGAAGACGACGTCCGCGATCTGCTCGGTGACGACTCGGTTTCGGTCGGCCGCTCCCCCTTTGAGCGCGTGAAGCACCGCGAGCCCGTCGGCGTCGTCGACGCGCCGACGGAGATCGCCGAGGAACGCGCCGTACTCCGCGCCGTCGTCGGACTCCAACGGGCCGACGGAGTCGACGACGATCGTCCCTCGTTCCGACAGCTCCGCGGCCGCGTCCAGCGCGGTCGCGAACGGGTCGTCCCCCGTCGCGTCCTCGACCACCGTCTCGTCCGCCTCGCCGTCGAGCGTGAGGCTCGCCTCCACCGCGTCGGCGGAGCGCACCGTCGTTACGTACCGGCACTCCCGGACCCGCGCGAGTCGGTCCAGGATGAGCTCGGACTGACTGGCGGGGTCGGCCTCCAGCGCGACGACGCTGCCGCTCGGAATGCCGCCGCCGAACTCCCTGTCCAGCACCGAAATTCCGGTCGGGAGCGCCTCCATACGATCGCTGTCGTCTCCGGGGGTTTGGCTCTGTCGGTGACCGCCAAACCGCGATCGGGACGCGGAATCGACGGTCAGGCGATCCGCCATCGCCCCGCTCCGTACCCCCGCGCGAGTCGCCGCGCGAGGTCGTCGTACGCCGATCGAACGGCCGAGTCCGAGAGCGGCGCCGGCGCCCGAGCGGGGATCCGCCCCACCACCGGGCAGCCGAGCAGATCGGCGACCGGATCCGGGACGGACGACGCGCGGACGGCGACGACGCCCAGCGGCGGGCAGTCCAGCCGCCGCGCGATCGCGGCCGTCTTGGCGGCGTCGCGCAGGGCCGCTCGCCGGAGGGGCGTCACCAGGAGCGACCGATCGGCCGCGCGGAGCGGGGCCGCCGCGTCCGGCGACGCGCCCGCCGGACAGTCGAGGAGCGCCGCGGCGTCGTCGGGGAGCGCCTCGCCGAGCGATCCGAACGTCGGACCGGGATCGACGGGGTCGGGGTCGTCGGGGGCGGCGAGCACCGTCGGCGACCGACGGTCGAGCGGGATCGAACCGCCGCCGAGGACCGCGTCGACGACGGTGGGGCGGTCCCGAGCGCCGGTCTCAGCGGTCCCGTCCGCGGTCTCCGACGCCAACCGCGCGAGGTTCGGGAGGTCCCAGTCGGCGTCGGCCGCGACCGCTCGCGCGCCCCGCCGCGACAGCGCCCGCGCGAGCCCGAGGGTCGTGGTCGTCTTCCCGCTTCCGCCCTTGCCGCCGGCGACTGCGATCACGCGCCGGGTTGCGTCGCTATCGGTGATAAAAGTCGACAGGAGAGCGACCGCGGAACCGCCCGTCAGTCCTGACAGCAGCCGCCGGCCTCGCCGCCGAAGTCGACCGCGAGGGGTTCCGAGATGGCCTCGTTGACCGTCTCGAGGGTGTCGGTCAGCTCGTCTTGCGCGTCGAGGAACTCCCGCATGGTGGGCATCGAGTGGAGCTCGTCCTGCGCCGCCTGCACCTTCTGGAGCCCGGAGTTCGTCGCTTGTCCGGTCTCGCGGGCCTGCATGAACTCGGCGCGCAGCTGTTCGAACTCGTCGATCTTCGCCTGGACCTCCTCGTCGCGCTGTACCGCCTCGCGCGCCTCCTCGAAGCGCTCGTACTCGGTGGTTCGGGCGATCCGCTCGCCGAGCTCGCGACCGAGGTCCTCGATGGAGGCCTGTTCGACGCTCATGACCGATCGTTGGCGCGGAGCGGCTTCAACCTGCCGGAGCCGGGGGTCCCGCCCTCCGATACGTCGGGGACCGCGTCCGCGTTGGCCGCGCCCTCACGCGCCTCGCGCCTCGACGAAGGCGACGACGTCCGCCAGCTCCTCCTGCCCGATCCCGTGGCCGCCCGGGTAGTTGCCCCGGGTGACGTCGGCGCCGATCGCCTCGAGGCGGTCGGCGGCGGCGGCCGAGCGCGACGCCGGGATCACGCGGTCGCCGGCCCCGGCGCCGACGAGGACCGGCTTCCCCTCGATCCCGTCGGGCGCGAGGTCCGAGTGCGCGTCCGCGAGGTAGCCGTGGAGCGCGACGACCCACGCGTACCGGTCCGGCTCCTCTACGAGGAGCGAGAGGCTCGTGATCGCGCCCTGACTGAAGCCGAGCAGCCCCATCCGGTCGGGGTCGATGGCGTACGCCTCGGCGGCGGCGTCGACGCTCTCGGCGACGAGATCGAGGCTGCGGCGGAAGTCCGCGGCGTCCGGCTGGCTCGATTCGAGGCCGCCGGCCGAGAGGTCGAGCTCGTACCAAGTGTACCCGCCCTGCAGCGGGTCCGGCGCTCGGAGGCTGACCACGTGGAGGCCGTCCGGCAGGTGGCGCGCGACGGGTAGCAGGTCCTCCTCGTCGGCGCCGCGGCCGTGGAGAACGAAGACGGCGGGCGCGTTCTCCGGGCCGTCGTCCGGCGCGACGTGGACGTGTTCCAGCGGAATGTCGCTCATGGCTCTCCGGTTCGTCGGCTCGGCGGTTGTATCCGTCGGCCGCGGCAGACGGTCCGTCGCCGGCCGCGGCGGTCGCGATGACCGCGATGGCCGGGGTGATTGCGGTGGTCGCGATGACTACGATAACCGCGACGGCCGACCCGTGTCGGGGTCCGGTCTCGCTTGATCCCGAACGATCACGAGAATACCCTCCGAGCGCGCCGTTTAACCGTCCCCCCACGTAATCCGGGTGCATGAGCGGCTCCACGGAGGGTGACCTCACGAAGACTGGGATGGCCCTGAAACACGACCGCGAGTGGGACTACGAGCTCGACCGGATCGTCGAGGCCATCGAGGAGCGCGACGCCTCCAAGGTCGGCCTCCAGTTCCCGGAGGGACTCAAGCGCCGCGGCCCGAAGGTCGCCGACGACCTGCGGGAGGCGGCGCCCGACGACGTCACCTTCATGCTGTCCGGCCAGCCCTGCTACGGCGCCTGCGACCTCGACACGTACCTGATGCGCCGGACGGACGTGTTCGTCCACTTCGGCCACACGCCCATGAAGGAGTCCGACAGCATCGTCTACGTCCCCCTCTTCTCGAACGTCGACCCGTTCCCGATCATGGAGGACGCGCTGGCGGAGGAGCTCGACGACCCCGAGGAGAACCCCGACGTCGGCCTCGTCACCACCGCCCAGCACATGAACCGGTTCGAGGAGATGACCGACTGGTTGGAGGAGCGCGGCTACGAGGTTCACACCCGCCGGGGCGACGACCGGCTCACGAAGGAGGGACAGGTGCTCGGCTGCAACTACGCCTCCGCGGACATCCCCGCCGACCAGGTGCTGTACGTCGGCGGCGGAAAGTTCCACCCCGTCGGCCTCGCGATGGAGCACCCGGAGAAGCGCGTCGTCATCGCCGACCCGGTCAACAACGCCGTCTCGGTCGCCGAACACGACCAGTTCCTCAAACAGCGCTACGCCTCGGTCCACAAGGCGATGGGCGCCGAGAAGTGGGGCGTCATCTTCTGTACGAAGATCGGCCAGGGCCGGTGGGAGACCGCCCAGGAGATCGTCGAGAACAACGAGAACGCGTACCTGATCACGATGGACGAGGTGACGCCGGACCGCCTCCGCAACTTCGACATGGACGCGTTCGTCAACACGGGCTGTCCCCGCATCACGACCGACGACGGCCCGCGGTTCCACAAGCCGATGTTGACGCCGGGCGAGTACGAGGCCGCCATCGGCGAGAAACCCCTCGACTCGATCGAGTTCGACACGTTCCACGACACCTGGTAAGCCCGCGGCGGCCCTCCCGGTAGTTATACGTCGAGCGCGGCAACAGTAGACGAACACCAAATGGGTGCGCCCGGCGACGGCATCGCGATCGTTCTCGTTACGAAGACGCCGGAGCGAGCGGCGGCGATAGCGACGTCGCTGGAACGCGCGGACGATCGGCTCGTCGCCGAGCCGACAGCGGACACCGACGCGGCGCTGCGTGTCCTCCGGGACACGCCCGTGGACTGCCTGGTGACCGCGGGCGGACTCACCGACCCGACCGGGGTCCCGTTCGTCGAAACCGTCCGCGACCGACACCCGGAGCTCCCGATCGTGTTCTGCCCCGACGAGGCGCTCGACGCGGCGGCCGTCAGCGACGCGTTCGAGGCCGGCGCCACCGACGTCGCGCGGTCGTGCGGCGAGTCGGACCGGACGCCCGTTCTCGTCCGCCGCATCTCGAACGCCGTCGCGTCCGCTCGCGCGGTCGCCGAGGCCGAGCGACAGCGGCGGCGCCTCGAAGCGTTCACGAGCGGCGTGTCTCACGACCTGCGGAACCCGCTCACCGTCGCACAGGGACGGATCGAGTTAGCGCGCAGGGAGGGAGACGTCGGACACGTCGACGACGCGGCGGCCGCGATCGATCGAACGTTCGAGCTGATAGACGACCTGTTGACTCTCGCGAAACAGGGCGAGCGACCGCGGGAACTCGACTCGGTCGAGCTCTCGGACCTCGCCGAGCGGTGTTGGGCGAACGTCGCCACCGGCGACGCGACGCTCGTCGTCGACGGCGACCGACGGCTGCTGGCGCATCCGAGCCGACTGAAACAGCTGTTGGAGAACCTGTTCCGAAACGCGGTCGACCACGGGGGCGACGACGTGACCGTCTTCGTCGGAGACGTCTCGCCGATGTACACGACGACGCGCGCCGAGACCGACCTGCCGACGGGGTTCTTCGTCGAGGACGACGGGCGGGGAATCTCCCAGGACGAGTGCGAGGACGTGTTCGACGTGGGATACACGACCGCGGAAGGCGGCACCGGGTTCGGTCTCAACATCGTCAGGGAGGTGGCTAACGCGCACGGGTGGGAGGTCTCCGTGTCCGAGGGCACGCGAGGCGGGGCTCGGTTCGAGATCACGGGCGTCGAGAGCGGCGGTTGACCGCCGAGCGGTCAGTTCGGCCCCGCGGCGCTCTCGACGTACTCGACCGCCTCGGTCGGGGTGTCGACGTCCTCCACGCCGGCGACCTCGTGCGTGTCGAGCCCGGCGACGGCGCGGCCGTGCGCGAGCGCCAGTCCGATCTCCGAGAGCGTGCCGTGCGAGCCGTCGATCGCGATCGCGGCGTCGCCGTTGAGCACCACGAGCGCGTTGCGGGCGTGACCCAGCCCCGTCGCGATCGGGACCGTGACGTGCGGGTTCGCGTCCGCGCGGCGGGCGGTCGGCAGGATCCCGATCGTCTCCCCTCCCGCGTTCGCGGCGCCGCGACACACCGCCGCCATCACCCCGCCGAGCCCACCGCAGACGACCGTGTGGTCGCGTTCCGCGAGCCGTTCCCCCACCGCTTCGGCGACCGACGCCGTCTCGGGCGAGACGGAACTCCCGCCGATGACGCTGACGCGCATACCCCGGGACGGGCGGCGGACGCGTATAAAAGAGCCGGCGGTCGCGTCGCGGCGTTGGTGAAACCCTTTTAAGGGCTGAGCGACTCCGGACTGTATGACGTACGATACCGTCGTGTTCGACAACGACGGTGTCCTCGTGGGCCGCACGCGCTTCGACGTGCTCCGGGATGCGACCCGGAACGCGTTCGAAGAGTGCGGCGTCGAGGAGCCCGATCCGGACGACGTAGAGCGCATGACCATCGGTGCGACCCCCGGAAGCGTGGGGACCGTCTGTCAGACGTACGACCTCGATCCCGGGTCGTTCTGGCGGACTCGCGACGACGTGGTCTCGAAGGCCCAACAGCAGGAGGCCCGCGCGGGGCGGAAGACCCCGTACGACGACCTCAACGAGCTGCAGAGCCTCGACGTGGAGATGGGAATCGTCTCCTCGAACCAGCAGGCGACGGTCGACTTCCTCGTCGACCACTTCGACGGCTTCGAGCGGTTCGGCGCCGCGTATGGCCGCGAGCCCACGATCCACTCGCTCCAGCTCCGCAAGCCGAACCCCCACTACATCGATCAGGCGCTCGGCGACCTCGATGCGGGCAACGCCCTGTTCGTCGGCGACAACGAGTCCGACGTGCGCGCGGCCGAGAACGCGGGCATCGACTCCGCGTTCATCCGCCGCCCGCACCGCCGCGACTGGGAGCTGAACGTGTGGCCGACCTGGGAGATCGACCGGCTCTCCGACCTGCACGACATCATCGGGTAGGATCGCCGGCGGCGGGGGACCGCCGCGGCCGCCCGTCGGTAGCCGCCGCGGCCGCCGCGGCCGTCGTCTCTCTCAAGGTTTAACTCCGATGGGAAGCTACGCGGCCACAGTGACGAACCCCCCGCCGTGGTCCGACCTCTTCGGCCACGAGGAGCCGTATCCGGAGCAGGCCGACGGGATCGACGCCGCCGTCGACGCCGCCGAGGACGGCGGCTTCCTCTCGTTAGAGGGCGCGTGCGGGACCGGCAAGACGATGCTCGCGCTCACCGCCGGGCTCGACCGGGTCCGCGACCCCGACTCCGACTTCGAGCGCGTCTTCGTCCTCACGAGCGTCAAACAGCAGCTCCGCCAGTTCGAGACGGATCTGGGGACGATCAACGCGAATCTCCCGGACGAGTACGACCCGGTCTCCGGACTGACGCTGGTCGGCAAGGCCGACGTCTGCCCGTACGCCCGCGAGAACCGCGGCGGGGTCGACCGCGAGAACGTGTACGAACGCTGCGAGGGGCTCCGCGAGCGCACCCGGAACCTCGTCGGCGACGGCGGCGCGACCACGACGTCGAACCTCGTGAGCGAGGCGCGGAGCCAGCAGGTCGGGCTGATGGACTCGGGGAGCGACACCGGATCGCACGGTGACGATTCCGCCGCCGCCGACTACCTCAGCGTCGACGGCGAACCCACCCCGTACCGCCCGGACACCGAGGAGTACGAGGGGACCGAGTTCTGCCCCTTTTACGCCGGGTTCCTCGACGACCTCCCGGAGGACGGTGACCCCGCGGAAGCGGTCCCGTTCGACGTGACCGACATCGGTCACGTCGACAGCGACGAACTGGTCCGGCTCGCCGCGGGTCACGGCTCCTGTCCCCACTCGATCATGGGGGCGCTCGTCCCCGAGGTCGAGGTCGTGATAGGGAACTACTACCACGCGTTCGACCCGGTGACGACCGGGACGTTCACGGGCGCACTGCTCGACGACGCGACGTTCGTCGTCTGCGACGAGGCGCACATGCTCGAACCGCGCGTCCGCGATCTCGTGAGCGACGCCGTCGCCGACGCCAGCCTCCGCGACGCCGAGAACGAGCTCACCCGCGTGGTCCAGCCGCTCTCCTTCGAGACGGCCGGCGCCGAGTCGGACGACGCGGCGCTCGTGCGGGGCGAGCTGGCCGACGCGGACGTGACCGTCGAGGAGATCGAGTCCGTCCGCGAGTTCTACGCCGACCTCCGCGGCGAGCTCGACCGACGGGTCACGGAGCGGCTCGACCGCGAGCGCCCCGACTGGCGGGCGTCGATGCGCGAGCTCGACGACGACGAGATCGCGCTCCGCGACCCCGAGGAGCCGGCGAGAGACGAGATCACGGCGTGGGCGGAACGCGAGGGGTACGGCGACCGCGTCTGGGCGCGCGCTCACCAGGTCGGTGCGGTCGTCAAGCGCGTCCTCGACTCGCTGGAGGAGGAGGACAAAAAGCGGGCGGCGCCCGGCGTCGGGCGCACCCTCAACGCCTGGTATCGCGAGGGCCACGAGGAGTTCTTCCGGGCGATCGATCTGGAACGGACGTGGGACGAGACCGCGCCGCCGGACTCGTGGCGGCGCGCCTACAACGCGAGTCTCGCGCTGTACAACTGCCTGCCGAGCGAGCCGATCGGCGACCGGCTCGCCGAGTTCGGCGGCGGCGTCCTCATGAGCGCGACGCTGGAGCCGATGGACGTGTTCCGCGAGGTGACCGGGCTCGATCACCTCGAATCGCAGGGCCGACCGGTCGTCGAGCGGACGTACGGGCTCTCGTTCCCCGAGGCGAACCGCGCGAGCCTCGCCGTCGACGCGCCGAAGTTCACCCACCAGAACCGCGGCGCGCCCGGCGAGTCGAACGACACCCGGCTCGCGCACCTGGACGCGACGGCGGCGGTGGCGGCCCGCGAGGGGAACGTGCTCGTCGGCACGCCGAGCTACGCGGAGGCGACGTGGATGGCCGAGTCGCTCTCGGAGCGGCTGGACAAACCGGTGCTCCTCGACGAGTCCTCCGGCGACCGCGCCACGGAGTCGCTGAAAGACGACTTCTTCGCGGGCGAGGGGAAGGTGCTCGTGACGAGCCTCCGCGGTACGCTCACCGAGGGCGTCGACTACCGCGGGGACCGCCTGTCGGCCGCCGTGGTCTGCGGGGTCCCGATCATCAACACGTCCCGGCCGCGGACCAGAGCCGTGATCACCGCCTACGACCGCCGCTTCGAGTCCGGGTTCGAGACGGCGCTCACGGTGCCGGCCGTGCGGAAGGCCCGACAGGCGGTCGGGCGGGTCATCCGCGGGCCGGACGAGCGCGGGGTGCGCGTCCTGCTCGACGCCCGGTACGCCCGCGAGTCGTGGAACAGCGTGCGGGAGTACCTCCCGGAACACGAGCGGGAGGAGTACCAGCCCGTGAGCCCGGACATGCTCGGCCTCGCGCTCGATCGGTTCGAGCGGCGAGCCGACGGCGGCGACTGACTCGAACGGCCGCGGCGAGCTGCGGTGATGTGCGGCGTTGCGGCCCTGAAACGGTCAAATAACAATTGCTTAAACCGCGGTACGATGCGTTTAACTAGGTCACGACAGCCCATGGCGGGTCCTATGAGTTCCGCAACGCAAAAGCCGAAGTACCACGTCGTCTGCCGGGAGTGTTCGGTCGAGCGCCTGTACGAGGACGGCGACGAGGCCACCGACCTCGAGCGGAAGCACACCAAAGAGACCGGTCACCGGATCGTCGTCGGGCGGGTCAAGTAGCTCACACGACGTTCGCGTCGATGTCGCGCGGGAAGTGCGTCAGCGTCTCGGTGCCAGACTCGGTTATCGCGACGGTGTCCGAGTGGCGGTAGCCGTACTCGTCGGTGTAGAGTCCGGGCTCTATCGTGTACACCTGTCCGGGGGCCATCACGGCGTCGTCGCCGTCGTAGCGCTCGCCCCAGCCGCGGTCGATGTACGGCGGCTCGTGGGCGCCGAGCCCGATGTTGTGACCGACGTGATGTCGCGCGAGGTCGGTCACGCCCTGCTCCTCGAAGTACTCCCAGACGACCTCGTCCACCTCGGCCACCGGGACCCCCGGGCCGAGCGCGTTGATCGCGAGGGTCTGCGCCTCCAGCATGAGCTCGAAGTAGTGCGCCTGCTCGTCGGAGTAGTCGCCGACGAACATCGTCCGCTCCAGCTCGGAGCGGTAGCCGTCGACGTTCGCGGTCGCGCCCGTGACGAGGACGTCGCCCTCGGCGAGCCGCTCGTTCGGGGTGTGGCCGTGGGGCAGCGCGGTCTCGCGACCCGAGATGTAGCCGGCGTGGACGGGACCGCCGCCGCGCACCCGGACGCTGTACGTCTCGCCGAGCGTGTCGAGCATCGCCCGCGAGGCCTCCGTCGAGGCGCGCTGCGAGACCGTCGCCGGGTGCGCGCCCGGCTCGGTAAAGTCGGCGAGGTAGCGGTGGCCGAGGTTCGCCCACTTGGCCGACTCGCGGATCAGGTCTACCTCGGCGGCCGACTTCTCCCAGCGCATGCGGTCGACCCACGACTGCGTCTCGACGTCGACGAACTCGGAGAGCGCGGGGCCCTCGTACCCCATCACGCCCGGCGCGCCGTCGGCGTCGGTCGCCACGCGGTCGGCGTCGAGCCCGTCGAGCGCGTCGACGGCGACGCGGATCGGGTCGCCGCTGGGGTAGTCGAAGTAATTATGCACCGCGTCGATCCGGGGGTTCGGCTCGACGCGCTCGACCTCCAGCCGCGGGACCGTGATCTCGACCCGGTCGGCCGTCACCGCGAGGACGACCGGG
Organism: Halorubrum sp. Ea8; assembly: GCF_002252925.1. Taxonomy (NCBI): domain Archaea; kingdom Methanobacteriati; phylum Methanobacteriota; class Halobacteria; order Halobacteriales; family Haloferacaceae; genus Halorubrum; species Halorubrum sp. Ea8. The sequence continues at coordinate 3,469 of NZ_NHPF01000094.1, read as the reverse complement.
CGCTCGGTCTGGATGTGGTGGAAGCCGGTGAGGTACTCGATCGCGGTCGCGCCGAACCACGTCGCGGCGTCGGCGTCGGTCGCCGCGAGCCGGTCGCGGACCGCCGCGAGCCGGTCGTCGAACGCGGCGTCGGGGAGTCGTGTCGCCATGTCTCACGATCCGCGAACGCGCGGATAAACGGTCGGGTAGCGGAACGAGTCGGACGACAAAACGAGCGGCTCGGTCCGGCTTGGACCGGGTGCGGCGGGCCGATCAGCTCTCGCGGCGGGCGAACGCGAGGTTGCCGGAGACGTTCTTGATGTACGCTTTGACGGTCTCGCCCTCCTGTGCGCCAGGGACGAAGACGGTGTACTCGCCGACCTCGGCGACGCCGTCGCCCTTGCGGCCGGTGCCGACGATCTCGAGCTCGTACGTCTTGCCCGACTCGATGGCCTCCTCCTGGCGCTGCGTGTTCGAGGTGTTCTGCTTCGCGACCGGGCGGAAGGCCCCGCAGGCCTCACACCGGAGCATCGGCGTGCGGTTCTCCGTCTCCAGCCGGGTGTCGGGCAGGCCGCACTCCGAGCAGGTGACGTACGACTCGATGTACGAGTCGATCGCGGCCTGGAAGTCGCGCTCGCGGAAGTTCCCGCTGTAGCGGGCGCGGCCCGACTCGTACTGGCCGGCGGTCCCGAGCTCCTGCTGGATCTTCGAGTGGACGTGCTCGGGGTCGCGGCTCAGCGCGTCGGCGATCGCCGAGAGGTTCGTCAGTCGGGTGAACGCGCCGTCCTTCTGCGTCTCCGGGTCCGGCACCGACAGGCGCTCGTCGGAGCCGCCCAGATCCGGCACCTCCTCCATCGCGCGGTCGAGGCTCGATTCGTAGTCCATGCTCGACGGAAGGCGGGGCCGACGGAAATCGCTTCCGGGTTCGGGAGCGTCAGTTGCTCCCCCTCGTCGCACTCACAGTGCCGTCAAGACCGTTCCGAGGGCGAGTGAACTGATAAACAAATAGGCAAGCGAGATGAGAACGTTCCGTTTTGGAGCGTTCGACGCCGCTCCAGGCACGTACCTCGTCAACGAGCCGAGGCGAAACGGACGGCTCCCGGAGCGGTAATCCGCCTCATCGCTCCCGCGTTCGTCGATCATTGGTATATGTTCTCACCTCCGACTTTTAGGTATAAACCGCGCTAACCGATCTAATCCATTGTTAACAACTCACGTGCGGCACGTACAGATACTGATAGCATGCTGCATACCTTCGTTATCTCGGTGTAGGTGCCGTGACAGTCAGATAGTACGGATGGATAGGATCGAATTTCACGATGTCGCTCCCGCCGGAATCGCTGCTTACCGCTGCGTACGATGATCTAGTTGGAGCCACAACTTCGAACTGGTGGTTCAACAAGCTACTCAGACTAGTAACGGTCCCCTCTCTTGTGTCTTGTGAGCGCTCGGAACTGCCACGCGGCGTTACGGCGGATATGAGGTTCTGTCCGGCCCGAGCCGCGTGCGGCGACGAGCGCCAAACAGGTGACAACACTATGCAACGACGCAAGCTGTTGGCTGGTCTAGGATCGCTCGCCGCCGGCGGGGCGGCTGCAATCGGTAGCGGGGCAGTGTCGCAGTTCAACTCTGGAGATCGTACCATCGAAGTTGAGACAGTCGGTGACGCGAGCGCGTACATCGCGCTTCAGCGTCCTGATGACGGCCTTAGCGATAGCGGTGATACTCGGAACGGGAACTTTGTTGAATACAACGGAGACGGCGCGCTTGAACTGGACTTTACCAGTGATAACCCAACTAGTGCGCGAAGTGGTAATCCACAACAGGGGAACTCTCTCGGTGGTGATGGCGTGAACCCCGGTTCGACGTACTACTTCGACGGCACGTTCGAGCTCCAAAATCTCTCGAATAACAGCGGCAGCGGTGTCGGCGAGATTGAAATCTGGATAAACGAGGACATCCCCGGAGTCTCGTTCTACACCGGTAGTTCCGCGGGAAGCCGAACGTTGCTTAATAGCAATAATCGCGGGAGTCTGAGTCCGGGCCAGGCACTGGACGTTGGCGTGAAAATCGTCCAAGAGGATCTAGATAGTGACAATATCGATGGCACGTTCCAAGTGGTCGCACAAGAGAATGGAAACGGACTCTGATACCACTGTCGCACCGAAACCAGTTTCGCATAGCAATTAAACGGCTGAAACAATATTTCTGGAAAAAATCCACCGCCGATTTAACGCCCATATTTCCATTTATTTTATGCCAAATAATTAGTCCGGTTAGCAATCTATACTTATTGCCTCGTTGAACAATTTATCCGGATAACAACCTTGGGTTACCACTGTAACAACCTGTTCAGACTAATGTTGCTTCTCTTCTTCGAGTGTTCTAAGCGCTTGACACCGGCACGAACGGGGGTTCACTTCGGGCGGATTGATCCGACTGCCGGAAACGAGCGCGAAGGTGATTCACATATGCAACGGCGGAAAATACTGGTCGGATTGGGATCGGTCGCCGTCGGTGGAATGTCAGCATTCGGCGGCAACGCGTTCAATATCGCACGGGCCGATCGCGGAATAAGCGTCCAAACGGTCGGCGACAACTCGGCATTCCTCACTCTCATTCCCACGAGCGCGTACGCAGACTATGAAGATAGCATGCTCCAACTCGCGTTCGACGGCAGTTTCGGCGCTCAGAACGCCTCCGGACTCCCCGAGGACGCGAACTTCACGTTCACCGATATCTTCGCGATACGAAATGAGGGACAAGACAGCATCGCAGTCACCCTCTCGGAGTACTACAACGCGGTCGACTGGGACACGAACTTCCCGCGAGCGTACTACACGTACGAGCGGCTCGGAACGACCAACGACAGAATGGGCGCCGGCGAGTTCACCGGCGATGTCAGCAACGACGGCGCCGTTCTCAGTCCGGGAGACGAACTGTTCGTGCACTTCGAATTCGTCGGTCGCGAAGAAGATTCCCGCCGGACAGACACGGATGAGCCGAATACGGTCAGCGTCTACGCCGAGGCCGTTAACACCGACGGGTGAATCCGGATCACCGGCACGTTCGACGGCCCTCGACTCGGCGGCCGCAGGTTTCACTCCGATTTCAGATCATCGCTCGTTCTCGTCGATACGGACGGTTAACGGCGAAGACGTGTCGAGATTTCTATCGGATTCGATCGGTTACTGACCGTTAGATTACAGTATGGTACCCTCAGCGACCGTTCCGGGCCGAATCGACTACCCGGGAGCCGTGAATAAGTATATCATATCCGTCAACAATCCGCTTCTACCTCTCTGACCCGCTAGCCGCCGTGAGAGTAATGATTCGCTTTGTGACTCAACGGATGCTATAACTATATACATACAGTATGATTGACACGACAGATGGCTCGGCCGAACCTCGGGACGGCGACGGAGATTCTGTCGCTCCTCGGTTGCGGTCACCGGTCGATCCACCGAGAGCGTCGTGTTAACTTAAGCAT
>NZ_NHPF01000044.1:0-9132 GCF_002252925.1 Halorubrum sp. Ea8 | reverse complement strand
TTCTTAACTTAACATCACCGTGACCTCGCGCTGATAGATTTTTGAATGTTGGATTCTTAACCATGTAATTCCGGACGTACAACGGTATTCGCACTCGTAGGCCCATTCTTGATGGAAAAAGATGTCTACGCTCTTAATCGCCGAATTTCGCAACCTTCCCGCGATCGGTTTCGAAGTCGACGACCGTTTGACGCGTTTTGCCGATGAACACCCTCAGTTCGGCGAGTGGTTTCGATGGTATCGAATCCATTTCTGCAAAGCCAAATCAAGGAGAGACCGCAACAATAAGTTCCATTCCTCGTTCCCACCAGATACTCCTGAGATGGCGTTCTCAGGCGTTGGACGGCCGCTTATCCGTCGATCTGATTTAGAGCTTCGGTTGCAGCGTCACCGAGTTCGCCGGCTTCGATGTGTGAGCAGCGCTCTCGTACCATCTCTTCGGAGTTATCGAGATACCGGGCCGCCACCGTGTACCCGAACGCACGGACGAGGACCTCACCCATCCCGCGTCGACCACCGTGCGGAGCGAGATAGTCGTGTTTCGGATGGTCGATGTCAATTTCTGCAGATTCCGAGAGCCGCTGGAGAATCGACCTAGCGCCGTCAGTCGTGATCGACGGCGGCTGAATATTCTCATCAAGCGCCAGCAGCAGGTCGCGAGTATATTCTTCACGGTGTTCCGTAATTGCTTCTGGGCGTTCCCCTCGTTCGGCTAGCTCTTCCCGAACGAGCTCCGCAAGCGTCCGTTGGTCGAACGTCGGAAACACTGGCCACCGGTCCGTCGGCCGGTCCATCAGCTGGCGGTAGCTCCGCAGCGGCGAGAGCACCGGGTCGGGGAGACTCGCGGCGTCCCATTGCTGTTTTTTCCGATAGACGTCCATACTCCCGTCGTCAAGTGAGAGGTCCTCCCAGCGGACGCCGTGCCGGCGCGGGTCATTGGGGTCCCGGAGGAGTTCGCCGACGCGGACGGCGGTGTACGCGAGGACGAACACCAGAGCCCGGTCACGAGCCGTCTTTAGTGCTGCGTAGCGCGCTCGCTGCTTGTTGAGGCGGTCAGTACCCTGTGGGAGTGTCGTGTACGCCTCGACGGCGGCGCGGGCCCGTTCGTCGACTGGCGGGTGAGGGCGTGGCGCTGTTCCGACGTCCAGGCCTGCTGGTCGCCGGGCTTGCGGCCGTCGTCCTCCGAGCGGGCGACCGAACTCAGCGACGAGGGCCGGTCGGCGACGCGGCGCGCCGTCGAAGAACTCCACGCCGTCGAGGATCGCTCTCGGTCCGCAACGGAGGCCGTCGGCCAGCTCGAAGACGGGATGGAGCGCATCGGCGTCACCACGGCGTGAGGCGAACAGCGACACGCTCGGCCGGGTCGGGATCCCCGTCCGGCGTCGCAGCCGAGAGCGTGAGGACCCAGTCGTCACCGGGCTCACTGTCGGTCGCTGGCCCGAGGGCGACCGTCCCCGCGAGGTCGTCGTCGACGTAGTACCACTCTGCGTCCCGATCGACGTGGTAGTGTCCGTCAGGTCGCGGCTCCTCGGGATCGATGTCGTCACCCCTCGTGTTTCTCCGTAGAGTCAGGCGTTCGCCTTCGGGCCCTGTCCGGACTTAGTCGTGAGCGGGAGGTCCGCGTTGATCTCGTCGTACCACACAACTGGGCGTTTTGCTCGGCCATTTTCCTCGAGTTCGACGAGGCCGTAGTCGGCCAGCTCGTTCACGTTCTCGAGGACCTCTGGCGGGTTCCGGTCAACGAGGCGTGCGAGCTCGCGGATGCTCTCCGGCTCGTGTTCGACGATCGCCTCCAAGAGCTCGAGGTTGGTCGAGCGGAAAACGCGACCGAACGTTTCGAGGTTCTCGATCGACAGCGTCGGCTCACTGGGGTCAACGTCCTCGCCAGCGTCGATCGCTTCGAGACGCTCTTCGAGGTCACTACGGTCGGCGGACTTGATCTGAACGTGGAGTGTCTGGGTCATGGGTGGTGGGGCGTGAGATGGTCGGTTGTGATTGGTCGCGGGTCTGTACGTCAGTCACCGTAGTTGAACGGGCTACCAGTCGTCGCGCTTCTCTTCTGGGAGCGCCGCCCGCCAGGCGCGGAAGATCTCCGCAAGGCCGGGGTAGTCGATCTCGAAGGTCTCACCGCCGAGGTGGAGTTCGTGGACGCCGTGGTGGTTGTCGAACCGGATGATCGGATCATCTGCACCGGCTTCGCCGTAGTGGTAGGCGTACTTGATCCCGTCCTCGAACCGGTCTGAGGTCGGGACCGAAAGCACGCGTATCCGCGCAACGGTGCCGTCGGCTTAGGCTTCAATCTCGTCTTCAAGTACGGTGACATCATCGCTCATCCACACACGTGTCGATGCACTCTGTTCCGATAAGTGTTAGGGTGAAACCTAACAAGAGCAAAGAAACAGATAGCATCCATGACGGCAACATCGAGCGATCGCTCTGTCAGCTGTGAGGCTATACTCAGATGTGGCTAATGCGGTACTACTCGTCATCGGAGTCGTCATCGACGAGACCTAGGAAACTGTCCGTTGCCTGTCTGAGCTACTGCCCGGCTGATACCCTTCTCGAACAGATTCTCGATTCCATCTTTGGACACTCCATTGAAAAACAGTAGAGTCCGGCAATTGAAGCGACACGAGTTAATCTTAACCATAATATTAATCTAAAATACTCTTTCTACGATGTCTAGTGATGCTAAGTGGAGCTCACGCGAGAAGAGCGTGAAATACTAGAGTCGAACAGTCCTCGAACGCAGCGGTTCGATCACCCGTCGTGGTCAATATACCCGGCTTCCCATTCAGTCCGCGCTTCGATCTCTCTAGTGCCCCGGCGAGTAGTGCTGTACTCGTTGGTCCGTCGGTCCCGCTGACTTTTTTCGATGAGTCCCTTCTCAACGAGCGTGTCGAGGTTGGGATAGAGCCGACCATGATGGATTTCCTTTTCGTAGTAGTCCTCGAGCTCGTCTTTGATCGCGAGCCCGTGGGGGTTGTCAAGTCCGGCAACTACGTACAGCAGATCGCGCTGAAAGCCAGTGAGATCGTACATGTCGCAATTTACTCATTCGAGTTTTGAAATACTAGGCTCTGTTGAAATCCTCTGGGAGTTACATGTTCGTCCTATAATTCCATGAGATGAAGACCCTCCCGAAGTCGCAGATTCTCCGTTTTACTGAGAAGGCGATCCATCTGGCACGCCGAGCCGTCTCTCAGTACTCCTCGAAGTTCTCAAAACACCGCTATACACATCCGCAGCACGTTGTTCTGCTGTGTCTCAAAGTTCGGAAGAACACGACCTATCGTGGTTTACTCGACGAACTGATCGAGATGCCACGCATTCGTCGAACTCTTGGATTAACTGAACTTCCTACGCCATCAACGCTCTGTAAGGCATTCAACCGGCTTGATATGACTGTATGGCGTGTCATATTGACTCTCTCAACCACGCTACTTCCGACGAGCGGAATCGTTGGAGTCGATGCGTCAGGGTTCGACCGGAGTCACGCTTCAAAACACTACACGAAACGGGCTGAACTTACGATTCAGCAGCTCAAAGTGACGCTATTGGTCGATGCGAAGGTGAACACGATCATCGACCTACATGTGACAACAACACGAAAACACGACAGCCAGATCGCACCCTCTTTGATTAAGCGCAATCCCGAGGGCATCGATATTCTGCTCGGTGACAAAGGCTACGACGACCAGAAGATCAGGCGACTTGCTCGGCAACACGAGGTTCGTCCACTGATTAAGCATCGTGAATTCACGTCACTCCACAAGGCATGGAACGCGCGTTTAGACGCTGATCTCTACGGCCAGCGGTGTCAATCAGAGACGGTCAACTCAACGCTCAAGCGGAAGTACGGTGCGTTCGTCCGGTCACGACGCTGGTAAAAGCAGTTCCGTGAACTCACCATCGCCTGTCTCAGTCACAATATCGACCGATCACTCTGAGCGGTCAATACAAGAGATACAGTTATCAGCTAACCGCGGTCGAAAGCTGCATTCAAACTACCCCAGCAAACCAGAGGACAGCATACGCCAACGCGAGAACTGACAGGATAATACTGATAATTCCGAGCATACGGCCTCGCTCTTTGGTCATATAGAATACAGGAATTGCTTTCATTATAAATCTATTCGGTTCAGGGACTTTGGTGCACAATACGCATCTCTTATCGACCAGCTGTTTCAGATGAGGATATGTCTGAAGAAGAGGATTTCAACAGAGCCGAATAAGTTGATTCCAGCAGATTCGGAACCGTATGCATTGAGACGGCCAGTCTCAACTACTGAAGCCTGTGAGACTGTCCGAATATCTGACGCCAGACCGTCAGGCGAATCTCGCTCATACAATGGCGTCGCATCGTACACTGGCCAGTTAGCGTGTGGTCGTTGGGCAATCCGTCGAAAGACATCTCGACGAGATTCCTGAGTTGATTGCATTACTAGGCGCTGGAAACGACATACCCAATAAGTGAGTCGTACCTCTTTGGGGCCAATCAGCAGGAGAGGGGTGCCACAAACTCTGAATGGCTATCTTCGCAGGGCGTTACGGTTCCTGACTGCCGGATGTATTCCTGAGCTCCTCCGGTGATATCGCGCCCAAGCGACCGTCACGAGGATACCGAGGAGAATAGCAGCCACGCCGAGGAGGCCGGCCTCGGGACCGAACGCACCGCCAGTCACGATGTCCGGGCCGTGCTGGTCAATAGCGAGAATGCTCGTCGTCGTCGACCCGCTAATCGGGAATCCGTAGAGGTTTCCCTCGAAGAAGTTCCAGGCGATGTGGACACCGATCGGGAGCTCGAGTTCCCCCGTCAGGACGTACCCGAAGCCGAGGAAGACGCCCGCGAGCGCTATCGACGCCGTGCTGATAGCCGTCGCGTTCGGCGCCGTGGCATGTGCCAACGCGAACACGCCGCTCGTCAGTACAATTCCTATCACTACGGCGCCGCGAGCGTCGACCGGTCCGACCTGGAACCCCTCAGCGAGGTTCGTCAGCAGGAAGCCCCGGTGAAGCAGTTCCTCGATCACCGACCCGACGAGGTAGGAGCTCACCGAGAGCAGGAACCAGTACGGAAACGTCCACTGTGGGACGCCACCGACGACGAAAACGTCGCGTATCGTGATCCAGCCGAGTGCCAACTGGAAAACGAAGATGGCCGTCATCAACGCGCCGCCCAGCGCGAATCCGACCCCGAGGTCGATCCACTACGCGCGATCGACGCGAAGACCAAAATCTCGGAAACGCCGCCGGTCCACGTACCGACTGGCCGGGTAGATCGCCACCGGGGTGGAGATTGCGCCGACCACGAGGTCAATCGTGGTTACGGCGATATTGCCAAAGGGGGTCCCTCGGAGTTCGAAGAGGGGTGACCGTCCCGTAACGACCGTTCCCAAGAGACCGGACAGTATGATTCCGAGGAGCCCAGAGGGCGAGTCCGGCGAGGATGCGTAGCGGCATCCGGAGTCGGCCTTCGGTGGCGTTCCAGACGAACCCTCGGGGATGTGCCGTCTTCAGAACCCGACGCACGTTCATGACGACTCACACCGTTTCGATGGGACCACATTCCTGACGCCGTCCCGATTGGTTAGCCGGAGTTCGAACACTAACGAGGGACACTCCGCCAAGTTCGACCACCGCGTGACCTGCTTCCAGGTGGGGCGGTCTTCCCTGTCGTCTTCAACCGCGACCTGATAGGTGTCGTCGGGATACCCTACACTGGTGAACGTCCGCCCGATGCCCGGTTCGATGTCCTCGCCGGCGAGCGATTCGACGACGTCACCGGCCTGGTTCGTGACGGTCACTGCGACTGTGTGCGTGACCTCCTCCTCGTTGGTAACGATCACCGTGAGGTCGCCGATGCCGTCCTCCGAGCCGACGCAGCCAGCCAGCGCCACGAGTGACCCGGCAGCCGTGGTTCCCGCCACGGCGCCGAGGAAGCTGCGGCGGTTCATGGCCTCGTCCTGCTCCCAGCGGGCCGTGTGGCTGTATTGGCCAGCATTCCATCGTCAACGACCCTGAGGTTGCGATCAGTCCAGAGGAGCCACGTCCCGAGAATGGCGACCCCGAGGACGACGACGATGTTGACGGGAACGAACACCGCCATCGCCTCGGCGGTAAGGAACGCCGGAAAGGAATTCTGGAGGAAGTGCCATCCGACCAGCGGCCACAGCGTCCCCAGTCTGAACGCGATTGCCGCGAGCCCGATCCCCGAGACGGCGCTCAACACGCCGACGAGCAGCACTTCACTCAGTGGTACGCCCACCGTGAGCAGCGAGAGGTGGGAGACGCCGAAGAGGAAACTGGCCGCGAGGGCGGCGAGAATCCGGCCTCGCGACTCGAAACTCCGGAGGACGACACCCCGGTATAGGAGCTCCTCTGAGACGGCCGCGCCGAGAGCGAACCCGACGACGACAAGTACAACGACACCGGCCGTCGAGAGGGACTGTCCATCAAGGATCGTGAACTCCGGGACCGCGAAGGGCGCCGGCGTGAGCGCAAGGGTTACTCCCAGCGGGACGAGCAACAGGGCGGCCAACACGAGGAGATACCGGCGACCCCCGGACGCTATCGGTGTAGTCAGCCGGACCTTCTGCCACCAGCCCAGCCAGGCGACCAGGCCGACGACGAGTGCGACGAACAGCCAGTTGACGACGACCCGGATACCGATGACGGAGAGTCCGGGTGCGAGCGTCTCGACCAGGGGTCTGGCGAGTACGCCGAACACCAGCATCGCCGAAAGAATACCGACGTACAACTGTACCGGGCGCGATTGGAAATATCTCAGTTGCATCCCCTAATCACGCTCCGAGAGGGGGGACCAGTGCCAGGCTGACGCCGATCGCGTTGATCAGGCTGTGGATCGCGATGACCACGACGAGGTTCTGGGTGCGCTCGTAGATCGCACCGAGGATGACCGACCCGACGGCGATGCTCAGAAGGGCGAAGAAGACGCCCAGCGAGAGGAGATCCGAGCCGCCGATCCAGTAGCTCGGAACGTGTCCCAGCGTGAAGCCGACGGAAACTATGGCGATGGCCGGTACTGGTCCCATCTGTTCGCGGAGGCGGCCCTGGACGATACCCCGGAAGAAGTACTCCTCGATGGGGCCGACGATGAACAGTACGCCTAAGAGCGCAAATCCGTACACCAGAACCGGTCGTTCGGCGGCAGCAGCGGTGATGAAGTTCGTTGGCGGTATCGCATTGACCAATTGCATCCCGATCTCGATCAGGATTGCGGCGACAAGCGAAATGACGATACCCGCGACAATCCAGCCGCTCTCGCGCACCGTCGGGAGCCATCGCGGCACGTGGACGGTAACCGGTCGGATACGGTGGTACGCGACGCCAATCAGGCCGATGGCTATCGTTGCGAGGAGGCCACCGCCGATGTACGTAAACGCAAGGTCGCCACCGTACCCGAACTGCGCCTGCACGAGCTTGAAGCCCTCGACGATGGCCAGCGGCGGGATCGCGGCGGCAAATAGTAGCCCGAGTGCGACGAGAATCGCCCGTCGCGGGCTATCGGCAGTTCGGGGCTGTATATCCGGCTGGTTGTGATTTGAAGTTGACATGATGAACACCGCAACGAAGCGCGATGCTTCCGTTATTGCTCGAACCTATATACGGGAGGACGACTCCTGAAGACGTAGGCCGTATCCATCCGCCTTTTAAATACACCTTCTTGATCCGGTCGGAATCGAGCCCGCGCGGGTACTATGCTGTTCTGGTTGCTGCGGGGAATCCGGTAAGCTGGGTACTACCAGCTCGGCAACCCAGCGATTGAGTATATGACGGTCGAGGCGGAACCGTTTTTGAAAATGGCAGCGAGGTCACTCTTGACATCCTCTTCCGCGTGAACGCGGAGGAATCCCGAGCGTTGGGAATTTCAGGTTCGCAACCATGAGTCCGGTTTCTTCTTCGGGAACTCGTTTAACCCATCACGAAACGGTGGCTGACTGGCGGTGCCAAACCGCCGGTACTCCTATCCTCTATGTCGTTGATTTCCACCGGTTGTTTTTGCCAGCAGGGAATGGCTGACACGTCAGTGGACTTGGAGTTACCTTTGGGCTTGCTCGACCAACAGGCACAGACGAACGCTTCTGGCATTCGCGTTCACCGTGTTGGTGTTTCGGATATTGTCTCATTAGCGGCGGCGAGGCCACCTCCGAAGGCCGTTCGGAATCGCTTCGTTCCGACCTGGCCGTACTCTTTGATACGAATTGACTCCACTTGAAACTGCGGACTTTGGAAACTCGGGAATGCCACCGAACAATGGTTGGTAAAGAGTTCTGTCGGATTCATCCAGCGGCTGAAGCCGCAGGTATTCTCCTCGAATCTCTATAAGGTTGATCACCAACTTGTCGGCTGCGTCGGAGTCGAGTACGATCCAGTAATTAGGTCAGAGAAGCTCCGCTTTGTAGTTTTCTGAAATCAAACCAGATACCAGAAAAAGGAAATCCTAATCTCGATACTCGGAGATAATCGCACCGAGCACCCCGATTGTAAACCCGAGAATGATCAGCCAAACGGCCAACCGAGCGGGTATCTCGATAACGGGACGAATCCAGAGGAAACCACCAGTAACGACGAACAAGAGGCCCAGTAACAGCCAGTTTGTCGTATTCATGAGATATTGTGATGTGTGTGAATAGTGTGGTCAGAGGTCTGCGGCGGCAAAGCGCCGGTAGCCGAGCACCAGCGGAACGACGAGCCAGAGCGCGAGCACCGCGATGCTAGCCCACCCCGTGAGATAGAACGGGACCGCACCGTCCAGCATTCCGCCGAGAGTCAGGGCCGCCGCGGTACCGTCACCGAGGAACCACCCGAGGGCGTTCTGGTAGGCGGCCGATGGCGTGACGATGTTGAGGAACGCATACCAGCCCGGCACCGTCGCGATTCCGCCGAAGGAGAACCCGTTCACAACGAACATGACTGCCGGGGCTAGGAGATCGCCGAGGAACTCGAGGAGGACGAACACGCCGACCCCAAACGCCATCGCCCGCCCGCCGCTCCCCGTCGTCGCGGAGACGGCGACCATGATGCCCACGTACACGAGGGCAAATAGGAGCGTAACCGCGGCGAAGATCGCGTAGTCGACCGGCGAGAACGTCGGGAACAACGCGACGA